>NZ_JBGCCT010000002.1:600000-760967 GCF_041260665.1 Catenulispora sp. GP43
ATCTGGTGGCTGAACGCCAGGGCGATCGCCAGATAGGTGGCCAGGTGCAGGTAGTACCACGTCTCGTAGCGGAGCTTGCGCCGGGCCACCCGCGCCGAGACGATGCCGGTGCCGAACAGCAGCAGGGTGCCGAGCGACCCCTTGATCATCTCCGGGTAATGAAAGATGATGTCCACACCCTCGGAAACCACGCCCTTGCCGTCCGTGAGGGCGTATCCCCAGATGATCGTGACGACGTGCGCACTGACCAGGAAGACCATGTACCGGCCGGCCAGCGCGTGCCAGCGCGCCAGCCGGTCGCTGCCCACCCGGTGCTCCAGAATCGGGATCCGGGCCATGAGCAGCAGCAGGACCGGCGCCAGGTAGCCGGCCAGCAGGCCGGTGATCCGGCCCGCGCCGTCCAGCCAGCCGGCCGCGCCGACGACGCTGGGCGTGGCGTGCCACCAGGCGGCCAGCACCGCGGCGGCGCCGGCCGCCATCAGCGCCAGGGCCAGCCGCGGGACGGTCTCGGGCGAGGTTCTCGCGCCGGTCGGCGCGGTGTCGCGGGACAGTGCGGTCGTGCTCATGCGACCGAGGTAAACAGTCCTAGCTTTGAGTTTCCTCAGAACGGCGTCCGCCGGGGAAGAATCCTTAGCCAATCTTCACGCTGGATGTGGACGATGACCGCCATGCCTGCGAATATCGCGAACCCGACGGAACCCTGGCGTTTCCTGGTCGTCGACGACGAGCCGGACCTGGTGGAGGTCGTCTGCGGCGCGCTGCGGCACGAGGGCTGGGACGCCGTGGGCGCGCACGACGGCCGGGAGGCGGTCTCGGCGGCGGCGACCTACCAGCCGGACGCCGTCGTGCTGGACATGATGCTGCCCGACATGGACGGCATGGAAGTGATGCGGCGGATTCACACCTCCCGCCCGGAAGTGCGCGTGTTGTTCCTCACGGCGCGCGACGCCGTGGAGGACCGGATCGCCGGCATCGCGGCCGGCGGCGACGACTACGTGGCCAAGCCGTTCAGCCTGGACGAGGTGGTGGTACGGCTGCGCAGCCTGGTGCGGCGCAGCGCGCGCGGACGGACCGGCCGGGTCGCGGGCCCCGACTGCCTGGTGGTCGGCGACCTAGTCTTGGACGAGGCCGCGCGGGAGGTGACCCGCGACGGCGAGCCGATCGAGCTGAGTCCGAAGGAGTTCTCGCTGCTGTGGTTCCTGATGCGGCACCCGCGACAGGTGCTGAGCAAGTCGCAGATCCTGGCCGAGGTGTGGTCGTACGACTACGGAGGGCAGGCGCACGTCGTGGAGCTCTACATCAGCTACCTGCGCAAGAAGATCGACGCCGGCCGCCCGGCGATGATCCACACGGTGCGCGGCGCCGGGTACGTGATCAAGGCCGCCGCTCCTTGAGCCGGCTCCGGCCGCGCACGCTGCGGGGACAGCTGACGCTCGGGCTGGTGGTGCTGCTGGCGGCGATCTTCGCCGGCATCGGCTTCGGCACCACAGCCCTGGTGCGCGGCTTCCTCGTGACGCGGCTGGACCAGCAGCTGACGGCGGCCGGGCCGCGCTACGCGCAGAGCCTGGAGCACGAACTGGCCGCCGCCGACACCCGCGGGCAGGCGCAGCGCACGTTCGGGGCCCGCGCCGACAACGGGGTGGTGACCCAGGTCGGCGTCGTCGACGGGACCAGCTCGACCGGCGACAACACCGGACAGGTCCGGCTGTCCGCGGCCGATTCCCGGGCGCTGCTCGCGCTGCCGCTGGACGGCTCGCCGCACACCGTGCGGCTCTCGACGCTCCAGGACTACCGGATGCGCGCGGTCAGCGGGGCCGACGGCGACGTCCTGATCACCGGCCTGCCGCTGTCCCAGGTCTCCGGGCCGGTGCGGGAGCTGGCCGTGGCCGAGATCGCGCTGTTCGCCGGGGCCGTGGCGGCCGCCGCGCTGGGCGGTGCGGCGTGGGTCCGGCTGGCGCTGCGGCCGCTGGAGCGGGTGGCCAGCACCGCCGAGCGGGTCAGCACCCTGTCGCTGGCCAGCGGCGAGGTGGCGCTGGACGTGCGGGTCCCGGACGCGGACCGGCATGACGAGGTGGGCCGGGTCGGCGCGTCCCTGAACCGCATGCTGGGCCACGTCGAGGACGCCCTGGCCCGGCGCCGGTCCGTCGAGCTCCGGCTGCGCGACTTCGCCGCCGACGCCGGGCACGAGCTGCGCACCCCGCTGGCCTCCGTCCGCGGCCACGCCGAGCTGGTGCTGCGGCGCGGCGGCGAGCTGCCGGACGACGCCCGGCACGCGCTGACCCGGATCGAGGCCGAGTCCCGCCGCATGGGCACCATCGTCGACGACCTGCTCCTGCTGGCGCGCCTGGACGCGGGCCGGCCGCTGGAGTCCAAAGAGGTCGACCTGACGCTGCTGGTGCTGAACGCGGTGGACGACGCGCGCGCCGCCGACACCGACAGCGACGCGGCGTCGGCCGACGGCCTGGCGCCGACCCGCCACGAATGGCGCCTGGACCTGCCCACCGACCCGGTGACCGTGCTCGGCGACCCGCACCGGCTGGCCCAGGCGGTGGCGAACTTCGTGGCCAACGCCCGCGTGCACACCCCGCCCGGGACGCTCGTCACGGTCGGCATCACGGTGCACGCCGGCCGGGTCCGGCTCGCGGTCGAGGACACCGGCCCTGGACTGGCCCCGGACTTCGCGGACCGGGTGTTCGACCGCTTCACCCGCGGCGATCCGGCCCGGGCCCGGAGCTCCGGCAGCACGGGCCTGGGGCTGGCCATCACCCGCGCGGTCGCCGAGGCGCACGGCGGGCGGGTCGAGGTGCGGTCGCGGCCGGGGCGCACGGTGTTCGAACTCGTGCTGCCGGTACGGCCGGCGCAGGGCTAGAGTCGGCGCCATGACCGTCGACCAGATCGCCGATGTCAACGGCCTGAGTCTGCACTACCGGGAGACCGGCCCGGCCGACGGGACGCCACTGATCGCGGTGCACGGACACCCGGGCACGGCCCACGTCTGGGACGCCACCGCGGCCGCCCTCGAAGGCTTCCGCGTCCTCGCGCCGACCCTGCGCGGCTATGGCGACAGCGGCCGTCCGGGTGAATACGGGTTCGCATTGTGGCGGGACGACGTCTTCGGGTTCGCCGACGCGCTCGGGCTGGACGAGTTCGTGCTGCTCGGCCACAGCATGGGCGGCACGGTGTGCGCGCTTGCGGCCTCCCGGCACCCCGAACGGCTCAAAGCCCTGATCCTGGAGGACACGGTCCCGCCGAAAGACGGCATGGACCTTCCGGCCCCGAAGCATATACAGGAAGAGCCGCCCTATGACTGGGACGTGCTGCCCGCCGTCTTCGACGCGATCCGCTCGCCCGATCCGGCGTGGTGGCCGGACCTGGCGCGGATCACGGCGCCGACGCTGGTCGTCGCCGGCGGACCCACCAGCCACGTCCCGCAGGACCTGCTGGCCGAGGCGGCGGCGCTGATCCCCGGCGCGCTGCTGGTGACGCTGGAGGGCGCGGGCCACACTCCGCACCGCGACACCCCCGAGCGGTTCCTGGCCGAGGTCCGGTCCTTCCTCGCCGGCCTGGCGATCACGCCGCGCTAGGCGCGCTGTCCTTCTCCGGCGCGCCGCCGCGCTCCGGATCGGCGTAGTGCCGCAGGAACAGCTCCTCCAGCGTCGGCGGCCGGCTGGTCATCGACCGGACGCCCTCGGTCCCGAGCAGCACCATCAGCGCCGACAGGTGCTCGGTGTCGACGGCGCACTCCAGCCGCACTCCCCCGCCCTCGCCCGGCCCGAGCTCGGTGACCCGCAGCTCGTGCAGCCCGGCGAAGCCGTCGAGGCCGGCCGGCAGCCGGCCCAGCTCGGCGCCGACCAGGGTGCGGGTCAGGTGCCGCAGCTCGGGCAGCGTCCCGGACTCGGCCACCCGGCCGCGGCGCACGATGCTGACCCGGTCGCAGACCTCCTCGACCTCGGACAGGATGTGGCTGGACAGCAGCACGGTGCGGCCGCGGGCCTTCTCCTCGGCCAGGCAGGCCCGGAACTCGGCCTCCATCAGCGGGTCCAGGCCGCTGGTCGGCTCGTCCAGGACCAGCAGTTCGGTCTGGGAGGCGAACGCCGCGACCAGCATCACCTTCTGGCGGTTGCCCTTGCTGTAGGCGCGGCCCTTCTTGCCCGGGTCCAGGTCGAAGCGCTCCAGCAGTTCGGCCACGCGCTTGGCGTCGGTCGTGCGGCCGCGGAGCTTGGCGAGCATCGCCAGCACCTGGCCGCCCGACAGGTCCGGCCACAAGGCGACGTCGCCGGGGACGTAGGCCAGCCGACGGTGCAGGGCCACCGCGTCGCGCCAGGCGTCGCGGCCGAACAGGCGCACCTGGCCGGCGTCCGGGCGCAGCAGGCTCAGCAGGATCCTGAGGGTGGTGGACTTGCCGGCGCCGTTGGGGCCGAGCAGGCCGTGGACCTCGCCGGGGGCCACCGCCAGGTCCAGCCCGTCCAGCGCCCGCGTGGCCGCCGGTCCGCGCCCGAAGGTCTTCACCACCGCGGTGAGGGAGATCACATCCGTCACTACGTCAGCGTACACCCCATGATCATCACATATCACCAACGGCGCCGATTGACGCACAACGCCGGGAACTCCAAGATCGGGGTTACGACACAATCACACAAGGAGGCACGACGATGCTCGAATCCGAGCAGCCTCGCCCCACGCGGAGCGTCACCACCGTCGAGGTTCCGCGCGGTCTGGCCGGTGTCATCGTCACCGACACGAAAGTCGGCGACGTGCGCGGCGAGGAAGGCTTCTACCACTACCGCCAGTACAACGCGGTGGAGCTGGCCGAGAAGCGGACCCTGGAGGATGTCTGGGTCCTGATGATCGACGGCTACCTGCCGGACGCCGCCCAGCGCGCGGCGTTCATCGCCGAGACCACGCCGCTGCGGCACGTCCCGGACAAGGTGAAGGCGCTGCTGCCGGCCATCGCCGAGGCGGTGCACGGCGAGCCGATGAACGGTCTGCGCGCGGCGCTGCCGCTGCTGGCCGGCCAGCGCGGCATGCGGCCGATCTACGACATCGACGAGCAGACCCGCCGGGCCGACGCGCTGTACATCAGCGCCCTGGCCCCGACGGTGCTGACCGCGATCCACCGGCTCGGCAAGGGCCTGGAGATGGTGGAGCCCCGCGACGACCTGTCGTACGCGGCGAACTACCTCTACATGCTCACCGGCTCCGAGCCCACGCCGGAGCAGGCCCGCGCGATCGAGCAGTACCTGATCTCGACCGTGGACCACGGCTTCAACAACTCCACGTTCACCGCCCGCGTCATCGCCTCGACCGGCGCCGACCTGGCCGCGGCCGTGACCGGCGCCCTGGGCTCGCTGTCCGGCCCGCTGCACGGCGGCGCGCCGTCCCGGGCCCTGGACACCCTCGACGAGATCGGCACCCCCGACAAGGCCGAGGACTGGGTCCGCGAGCAGGTCGAGGCCGGGGCGCGGATCATGGGCTTCGGCCATCCGGTCTACCGCACGGACGACCCGCGCTCGATCATGCTGCGCGGCGTGGCCCAGCGCCTGGGCGGGGACCTGGTGGACTTCGCCGTGGCGGTGGAGGAGCACGTGCTCAAGGCGCTGGCCGAGCTGAAGCCGGGCCGCCAGCTCTACACCAACGTCGAGTTCTACGCCGGCGTGGTCATGGAGCTGTCCGGGGTGCCCCGGGACATGTTCACCCCGACGTTCGCCACCTCGCGGGTGATCGGCTGGTGCGCGAACATCCTGGAGCAGGCGCAGGACTCGAAGATCATCCGGCCCGCGGCGCACTACTCCGGTGTATCGGCGCCGCAGCCGCTGCCGGAGGACTGAGAGCAGTACACAATGAGCAGGGTTCGGATTCTGAAGGGATCCGGGCCCTGATTGCGTTCTCCGGCGGGTTCTCAGCCGGCGGGCTCCCAGAGCTCGATCCGATTGCCCTCCGGATCGGTCACCCACCCGAAGCGGCCGATGCCGTCCATCTCCTGCACGTCGTCGGCGACGTCGGAGCCCTTGTCCCGCAGCTGCCGCAGCATCGCGTCGAGGTCGCGGACCCGGAAGTTCAGCATCACCTGCTGCGCGCGCGACCCGAAGTAGTCGGTCTCGGCGTCGAAGGCCGCGAACACCGTCGGCCCGGGCTCCTGCGCCCACTGGCCGTGTTCGTCCATGTCCAGGCCCAGGCAGTCGCGGTACCAGGCCGTCAGGGCCGCCGGATCGGCGGCGCGCAGGAAGTGTCCACCGATTCCCAGCACTCGTTCCATGGCGCCATCCTGCCAGCGCCGTACCCACAAACCGCGCCGCGGCGCGTCAGGCCCGGCCGCGCCGGCGGCGCCGCCCGACGTTCACCGCCACGTTGATCACCATGATCCCGGCCCAGGCCATCGGCACCACGACCGGCGTGGAGTTCGGACCGCTGCAGCAGATGGTGACCGCGGTGCCGGCGGCCAGCGAGCCCAGGGCGGTCCAGCGCGCGGTCACCGCGTCGGCGACCTCGCCCTCGTCGCGGCGCCTCGGGGCCGGCTCCACCAGGCCCGCGCCGCCGGTCCGGGCCAGTACCTCGGTGTCGATGCGGCGCTGTATCCGGTCCGCCAGCGAGGCCGCGATCTCGTGTTCGTAGTCCGGCCCCAGTTCCCTGCGGGCCGCCAAGGCCGCCGCGATCTCCTGCGGCGTCAGCTCGTCGACTGTCATGGCGTGACGATATATCGCGGACGGTTCGGGGAAATCGGTCTGGCGGGTGACATACCGGAGGATGACGGTCTCGTCCTGGAGGAGGATTCGCTCGACCTTGTTATAGGAAATCCTGCGCGCTACTGGCCCGCCAGGGGGCACCCCGCGGGTAAAGTCACGGGGAGAGCCCGGTTCACACTACGAGGAGTCGTGAAGTGAACACCAACGTCCTGCCAAGGCGCCCGGTCCGCATCGCGAATTCGTCGGGGTTCTACGGCGATCGCCTGTCCGCGGCCCGGGAGATGGTGGACGGCGGCCCGATCGACGTCCTGACCGGCGACTACCTCGCCGAGCTCACCCCGCTGCTGCTGTACAAAGCCCGCGAGCGCGGCGGGCCCGGCTACGCGCGCTCGTTCCTGGCGCAGATGAACCAGGTGCTCGCAGCCTGCCAGGAGAAGGGGATCAAGGTCGTCACCAACGCCGGCGGCCTGGATCCGGCGCGGCTGGCCGAGGATCTGCGAGCCCTGATCTCGCATCTGGGCCTGCGCCTGAAGGTGGCCCACATCGAGGGCGACGACCTGCTGCCGCTGCTGGCCGAGCTGCGCGCCAAGAACGTGCCCTTCGAGAACCTGGACACCGGCGAGCCGTTCCGCGACGCAGGCGTTCCGGTGTCGGCCAACGCCTACCTGGGCGCCTGGGGCATCGCCGCGGCGTTAGCCGCCGGCGCGGACATCGTGGTCTGCGGCCGGGTCACCGACGCTTCGCTCGTCGTGGGCCCGGCCGCTTGGTGGCACGGCTGGGACGGCGAGGACTGGGACGCCCTGGCCGGCGCGGTCGCCGCCGGGCACGTCATCGAGTGCGGCCCGCAGTGCACCGGCGGCAACTACTCCTTCCTGGACGAACTGCCCGACACCCGGGTCCCCGGCTTCCCGATCGCCGAGGTGGCCCACGACGGCTCCGCGGTGATCACCAAGCACCCGGGCACCGGCGGCGTGGTCTCGGTCGGCACCGTCACCGCCCAGCTGCTCTACGAGATCGAGAGCCCGGCCTATACGAACCCTGACGTCACCGCGCACTTCGACACCCTGCGCCTGACCCAGCAGGCCCCGGACCGGGTCGAGATGCGCGGCGCCAAGGGCATGACCGGCCCGCACAAGCTGAAGGTCGCCTTCAACTACCGCGGCGGCTTCCGCAACTCGATCACGCTGGGCGTCACCGGTCTGGACATAGAGGCCAAGGCGGGCCTGGCCGAGGCGCAGATCTTCGACACGCTCGGCGGCCGCGCCCGCTTCGCCTCGGTGGACGTGCGGCTGCAGCGCAGCGACAAGCCGGCCGAGCAGGCCCGCACCGACGAGGAGGCCACCGCCTACCTGCACATCACGGTCAAGGACCCGGATCCGGACAAGGTCGGGCAGGCCTTCACCGGCGCCGTGACCAGCCTGGCCCTGGCCGGCTACTCCGGGTTCCACCCCACCGCGCCGCCCACCCGGGAAGTCGAGTACGGCGTCTACTGGCCGACCTTGATCCAGGACCGCCACGTGGACCATGTCGCGGTCCTGCCCGACGGCGAGCGGGTGCCGATCCGGCCGTGTCGCCGACCGATGGGGACCGCGCTGCACCTGGACGCCGCGCGCCCGATCGAGCCCTTCTTCTCCGACGGGATGAAGCGGCTGGCCCCGCTCGGGCTGGTCTGCGGCGCGCGTTCGGGTGACAAGGGCGGCAACGCCAACGTCGGGCTGTGGACCCGCACCGACCGGGCCTTCGCCTGGCTGCGCGAGACGGTGGACGTCGACACCTTCCAGAAGCTGGTCCCGGACTCCTGCGACCTGCGCGTGGAGCGCTTCGAGCTGCCGAACCTGCGGGCGGTGAACTTCGTCGTGTACGGCATGCTCGGGGAGGGTGTGGCGTCCTGCACGCGGGCCGATCCGCAGGCCAAGGGGCTCGGCGAGTTCGTGCGCTCACGGCTGGTCATGGTTCCGGTGGAGTTCCTGAACGGCTGAGGACGCCGGACTAAGATCGATCCATGCGCTATCGTCACCTCGGCAATTCCGGTCTGCTCGTCTCCGTCGTGGGCCTGGGCTGCAACAACTTCGGCGGCCGCCTGGACGTGGCCGGAACCCGGCGCGTCGTGGACGCCGCGATCGAGGCCGGCATCACCCTGCTGGACACCGCGGACATCTACGGGCAGTCGAAGTCCGAATCCTTCCTCGGCGAGGTCCTGGAGGGCCGCCGCGACCAGGTCGTCCTGGCCACCAAGTTCGGGCATCAGAGCTATGACATGGGCTACCCGGCGGCCTCCGGCGCCAAGGGCGGCCGGTCCTACATCCGGCACGCCGTCGAGGCCTCGCTCAGGCGCCTGCGCACCGACTACATCGACCTGTACCAGCTGCACACCCCGGACCCGTCCACCCCGCTCACCGAGACCCTGTCGGCCCTGGACGACCTGGTCCGCGAGGGCAAGGTCCGCTACCTGGGCAACTCCAACTTCGCCGGCTGGCAGATCGCCGAGGCGCACTACGTCGCCGAGCAGCTGAACGCCACCCCCTTCATCTCGGCCCAGAACCACTGGTCCCTGCTGGTCCGCGACGCCGAGACCGAAGTCGTCCCGGCCGCCGAGCACTTCGGCCTGGGCGTCCTGCCCTACTTCCCCCTGGCCAACGGCCTGCTCACCGGCAAGGTCCGCCGCGAGAGCGGCATCCCGGCCGGCGCCCGTCTGGCCGACCGCCCGAACTGGGTCACCGAAGAGCGGCTGGACAAGGTCGAGGCACTCATCGCCTGGGCCGACAAGCACGGCCGCAGCATCCTGGAGGTCGGCATCGCGGCCCTGGCAGCCCAGCCCGGCTGCGCCTCGGTGATCTCCGGCGCCATGTCGCCGGAGCAGGTCCAAGCCAACGCCGCCGCCGGCGACTGGGAGCCGACCGCCGAGGAGCTGGCGGAGATCGACGCGATCGTGCCGGCGCCGGCGCGGCAGTAGGCGGCGCGCGGGGCTCGGTAGGGGCCCGGTAGGGGCCCGGGACGGGGTGATCACGCCGCGAGCGCGCTTTGGGCGGGGCAGGCAGCACTGCCTTGGCCGGGCGCGGTCGCGGCGTTGGTCGCGGGCGCCTTAAACCGAACCACCCACCCACCCACCCACACCGCCACCCGCCAGCGCGAAACGCGCCGCTCAACCGAACCGCGCCACCAACGGATCCGTCTTCAACCCGCGCGAAGACTCCTTGTCAGCCTCCTGTGACCCCTCTCCCTGACAGCCCCGAGCCACGGCCGCCCGGCCCCCGTCGTTGCCCGGCCCCCTCGCGTTCCTTGAACATTCAGCCGTTTCGCGGGTGAGCGCCAAGTGCCAGGGGTAGGTTCCTCCGGAATCAGATGGCCGTCCGGCAGAGGGAGGAGCGGATGGATACCACCGTCGCGGTGAGGGGACGCGGTATCACCAAGGTCTTCGGTGATGTCGTCGCGCTCGATCATGTCGATGTGAGCATGGCGAAGGGCCAGATCCACGGCTTGGTCGGTCCGAACGGTGCCGGCAAGACCACACTTCTGGGCCTGTTGCTCGGGTTGGCGGTCGCCGACCAGGGGAGTCTGGAGATCTTCGGGGCTCCGGTGGGCCGGACGCCGGCCGCGCCAGACGGAGTGTCAGGGTTCGTCGACGGTCCGGGGCTGTATCCCACCCTCACCGCGAAGCAGAACCTCGCCGCGCTCGTCGCGCTGCGGCACCGGGACGCGCCCAGCATCGGGATCGACGAGGCGCTGGAGCAGGTCGGGTTGACCGAGGTGGCCAACGACAAGGTGCGCGGCTTCTCGCTGGGCATGCGGCAGCGGCTCGGTCTGGCCGCCGCGCTGCTGACCAAGCCGCGGCTGCTGGTGTTGGACGAGCCGGCCAACGGGCTGGACCCGGCGGGCAAGAGGCATGTGCACGGGGTGCTCAACCGGCTGGCGGCCGACGGCGCCACGGTCATCCTGTCCAGCCACCGGATGGACGACCTGGAAGCCCTGTGCTCCGAGGTCACGATCCTGTCCACCGGACGCGTGGTCTTCTCCGGCCCGCTGAACAAGCTTTCCGAGGAGAACCGCGAACTCGACTACCGGCTGCGCGTCTCGAACACCGCCGACGCCCGCGCTGTCGCGGACCAGACCCCCGGGGTGCGCGTCATCGAGGGCTCCGACGCCGTCGCACGAGGCGACAGCGAGGTCATCGTCGTGCGCGGGCATGTGGCGGCGATGGACGAGCTCGTGGCCCGCATCGTGCGCGCGGACATAGCACTGCGCGAGTTGGCGCCGGTCGTCTCGCCGCTGGAGGCGGCCTTCCTGGCGCTCACCGAGCAGCCGGCCACCGCTGACGCCGCAGCCGGAAGCGAAGCCGGAGCCGCCGCCACCGCCACCGCCCCCACCCCCACCCCCGACCAGCACCAGGAAGCCGGCCGATGACCGCCACCGTCACCGACACCCCCGCCCCCACCCCCGAGGCCGAGACCCCGATCGCCCGCCCGGTCCCGGTCTCCCGCGTCCTGCGCTTCGAGCTGACCAAGCAGTTCTCCGCCTGGCGTGTCCGCCTCCTGATTCTCCTGTGCTGGATCGGCCCGGCCCTTCTTGTCTTCGCGATCGACCAGCAGAGCACCCTGCCCTCCGACACCCTGTTCGGCCGCTGGATGCACGCCACCGGCTGGGCCGGCTCCCTCGTAGCCCTGGGCTTCTGCGGAACGTGGGGACTGCCGCTGATCACCTCCGTGGTCGCCGGTGACGTCTTCGCCTCCGAGGACCGCCTGGGCACCTGGCGCCACCTGCTCATCGCCATCCGCTCCCACCGCCGCATCTTCGCGGCCAAGGCGATCGCCAGCCTCACCGTGATCCTGCTCCTGGTCGCGGGCCTGGCCTTCTCCAGCATCCTCGGCGGCCTGCTGGCCGAGGGCAACAACCCCCTGGTCGGCCTGGACGGCCACAGCCTGTCCGGCGGGGACGCCGGCGGCAAGGTCCTGCTGGCCTGGATCAGCGTCCTGGCCCCGACCCTCGCGCTGGCCGCGATCGGCCTGCTCGGCTCGATCGCGCTGGGCCGCTCGCCGATGGGCCTGCTGCTGCCGATGATCGTCGCCCTGGGCATGCAGGCCGCGCAGATGCTGCCGCTGCCGGTCGCCGTCCGCCTGGCCCTGCCCGGCTACGCATTCATCTCCTGGAACGGCCTGTTCACCGACCCGCAGCAACTCAAACCCCTGATGATCGGCATCGCCGTCAGCCTGGTCTGGGCCGTCGTCGCCACCGTCCTGGCCTACCTGCTCTTCCTGCGCCGCGACTTCACCAACCTCACCAACGACGGCGCCGGACGCAGAGTCCTGACCCTCGGCGTCGTCCCGCTGGCCGGCGTCCTGGCCGCGACCATGGGCATCGTCGCCGTCTCGATCGGCGGCGCCGGCGGCTCGGGGATCAACCAGGACAAGGTCCAGAAGTCGGTGGCCACCGCGTTCGCGCACCTCTACGTGCTGCAGGAGTCGGAGATGCACCGGCCCCCGCTCACCGAGGCGCAGCTGCACACCTCCGCGTCATGCCTGAAGAGCGAGGGCATCGGCACGCAGGAGGGCTCGGGCAACGACTGGCGCTGCACGGTCTCCTGGAACGTCCCCGGCGACAACATCACCGCACAGTCCGTCTACCAGCTCGACGTCACCGCGAACGGCCGCTACATCGCCGACGGCGACGGCCCCCAGGAGGTCAACGGCTACTTCCTGATCGTCACCAACGGCAGCACGGTCTCCAACCCGCTGTGGCAGTTCGACGGCAACGTCAACCTCCTGCCCGCGCACTGAGCTCCCCGCGCACTGAGCGACAGCAACGCAGAACCGGCCGGGTGCTGAGCACCCGGCCGGTTCCGTCGTTCTGGACGCGCTAGAACATCAGCTCACGTTGACCGACGTGTCGTCGATGACGAACGACGTCTGGTACTCGGAGTCCTCGGTCCCGGTGAACTTGAGCGTCACCGTCTGCCCGGCGTACGCCGACAGGTCGAACGAGTGCAGCGAGTACCCGCTGTTGGCGTTGAGGTTCGAGTACGTGTACATGTTCTTCAGCACCGAGCCCGAACTGCTCAGCAGCTGCAACTGCAGCGTGTCGTACTTGGTGCTCGTCGTGGTCTCCGCTGTGTCGATGTGCATGTAGAAGTTGAACTTGTATGTCGAACACCCGGCGGGCAACGTCACCGTCTGCGCCAACGTGTCCGTCGTGGACTTGCCCCAGCCGTCGAGCCACGCGTCGTACGTCCCGCCGTGCGGCGGCTCGGACGTGCTGCTGTTGATCACCGAGACCGGGGTGTGCGTCGAGGTCACGGTCCACGGCGCCGGGTTGGTCTTCCCGTTCTCGAAGCCCGGGTTGCCCAGCAGCTGCCCGGCCGTGCAGCCGGTGCTGCCGGTCGGTGTCGCGCTGACCTCGTTGCTCTGTCCGCCCTCGCCGACGGGGTTCGACGCGGTCACCCGGTAGTAATAGGTAGTCCCACTGGTCAGCCCAGTATCCGTGCACGTCAAAGTGGTCCCGCTCAGGCCGCTGCAACCGCCCGAGGTCAGCAGCGACTCCGTGCCGCTGGAGGTCCCGCGGTAGACGCTGTACTTGGTGAGGGTCTCACCACCGGTGCTGGCCGGCGCCTGCCAGTTCAGCGTCACCTGGTTGGTGCCGCCGGCGGCTGTCAGGTTCTGCGGCGCGCTGGGCGGCACGCTGCCGACCGGATCGGCGGTGACCGTGACCGTCGAGGTCGCCGAGTTCGCCGGGGACGCGCTGTCCGTCACCGTCAAGGTCGCCGTGTAGGTGCCGACCGTGGAGTAGGTGTGGCTCGGGTTCTGCGCCGTGCTCGTCGCGGATCCGTCACCGAAGTTCCAGCTGTAGTGGTAGGCCGGGGTGCCGCCGGTCGCGGTCCCGGTGAAGTTCACCGCCAGCGGGATCTGTCCCGAGGTCGGCAGGCCCGACGCCGAGGCCGACAGCGGGTTGCCGACCGCGCTCACGTTCACCGCGACCTGCGATGTCGCCGTCTTGGCCGGGGAGGAAGCGTCGGTCACCGTCAGCGTCGCGGTGTAGGAGCCCGCGGAGCTGTAGGTGTGGCTGGGGCTCTGCGACGTGCTCGACGAGCCGTCGCCGAAGTTCCAGCTGTACGTGTACGGCGCCGTGCCGCCAGAAGCCGAGCCGGTGAAGTTCACCGCGAGCGGCGCGTTACCGGTGGTCGGGGATGCCGTGGCCGAGGCCGACAGCGGGGTCGAGCCCTGGACCCAGAAGTCCTCCAGCGGGTCGCCGAGGGCGGCCTGGTCGTTGGTGGTCATCGGGAAGGTGTTCAGGCCGATGTTGTCGTTCGGGTCGATGATGCCGGCCTTGACGTTCTGCATCGTCCGTTCCATCGCCGCGATCACGTTGTTGGTCGTGTACGCGACGTGGCTGACGTACGCCTGCTTGACGTACTGCGACGGGCCGATGACCACCAGCGGCACCCGGTAGGTGTTGCTGACGTGGTCCGAGCCGTTGTTGCCGTTCTGGGTGTCGTCCTCGGTGACGACGATCAGGGTGTTGTTCTTGTACGTCGCGTTGTTCTCGATCGCGTTCACCACGTTGTTGGTCGCGGTGTCGTTGCCGGGGATGTCCTGGTACGTGCCCGGGTGGTCGTTGAACAGCTCGACGTAGCTGTAGGCCGGCAGACCGTTGGTGTTGACGAAGTTGATGTAGTCGTTCGCCACGGTGCTGTCGGGGATGCTCTGGTTGGAGCAGGTGTACTCGTTGTAGTGCAGCTCCTCCGGGATGCTGGTGCCCGGACGGTTCGGCGGCAGGACCTCGAGCTTGCCGTCGGCCGGGTTCTTCCAGTAGCCCGAGCCGCTGCTGAGCATCCAGTAGAAGTCACCGTTCATGACGAACGTGTACGGGCTGCTGCCGCTGCCGGTGCCGGTCGGCGCTGTGCAGGCGTTGGTGCCCTCGTCCGTGGGACCGTTGGTGTTGCTCAGGAAGCGGTCGAACTGCGTCCCGTTGGACGGGTACGACTGCTGCTGCGAGCTGGACTGCGACTGGGCCGAGAACAGCCACCAGTGGTTGGGGCCCGACGGCGGCTGCGTGCCGGTGCTGTAGGAGTCCGACAGCGCGTAGGTCTTGGCCAGGTTGTGCAGGTCCGGCACCGAGCTGATGTGGTTGGTGCTCTGCACCTGGCCGTTGCAGCCGGCCTGGATGGTGGTGGCACAGTCGCCCAGGTAGTCGTCGAACGTGTGGTTCTCGCGGTACACGATGACGAAGTGCTGGAACGGCGGGAAGTACGGGGCCAGCGGGTTCACCGCCGCCACCGGCTGCTGGATCGCCGTGGCCGCCTTGCCGTTCGCGGCGGGCTCGTAGGTGATCCGGTTGTTCACCGCGAAGTCGTGCGGCTGCGGGAACTTCTGGAACTCCGCGCCCAGCGCCGCGAACTTGGCACTGGAGCAGTCGAAGTTGTCCGGCTTGTAGCTCTGCGGGCGCTGGCCGACCGGCAGGTTCTTGGCGTTGGTCGGGTCGGTGCTCGGGTTCCAGCCGATGAGGGTGCAGGAGCCGGGGCCGGATGTCGGCCTCTTGCTCTCCAGACCCTGGGCGGCTCCCGTGATCCCGCCCACTATGAGGGCGAGGAACGCGGCGCCGGCGATCCAACGTTTCCGTCTGATCATTGATGCTCCCTGATTGGGGGATGTGGGGAACGGCGCGAAAGTGGCGACGGTATTGTCTAAGCGAATAAGGGTCCGGACAAGGCCTGGCGAGGCACAGAACCCGCTGATAGCGAAGGCTTTCATTCGTCGTTGGTCCACAGTTGGCCTGATCCACTCCGGCGGCCATCCAACGCGACATATCGCGTTCGGCGCCGTTTCCGGCTACACTGCCCGCATGACCTCCGCGCCCGAAGAGAACCAGTTCGTCCCGGACGTGCGCGCCTCCGACGCCGAGCGCGACGAGGTGGCGGCCGTGCTCTCCGAGGCCCTGGCCCAGGGCCGGCTGACCAGCGCCGAGCTGGCCGAGCGGATCGACACCGCCTACGCCGCCAAGACCCGCGCCGAGCTGGTCCCGCTCACCGCCGATCTGCCGGCCGACCTGCGCCGGGCCCCGGCCGGCCCGATCGCCGCGGTGGAGCGCCAGCAGCTGAACGCGACGTTCAGCAAGGTGATCCGCTCCGGCCGCTGGGTGGCCGGCCGGCACACCGAGGCCACGGCCCGCTTCGGGGCCCTGATCGTGAACCTGGCCGACGCGGTCCTGCCGGGCCGGGAGATCACGCTGGACATCAACACGTTCTGCGGCAAGGCGATCATCACCGTCCCGGAGAACGCCCAGGTGGTCGACGAGGGCGGCGCGCTGTTCGGCAAGCGCGCGGTCACCGGCAGCGCGCCGGAGGGCGCCGAGGAGGGGCCGCTGATCCGCATCACCGGCAAGTCCACGTTCGGCAAGATCGTGGTGCACCGCAGCGGCGCGGGCGGCGACGCCGTGAACCCGGCGATCTGGTGGTGGGAGAACAGGCACCAGCGCTGAACCGGCACCAACTCTGAGGCCTGATATTCGTGGGCGCCGATGCTCGTGAGCCCTGATATTCGCGGGCGCGGAACGGGCCTATGCGCCAGACTCCCCTGAGCAGAACCAGAACGGGGAGCCTTCATGGCCAACACGAACAACCTTCCGCTGCACCAGGTGCGCGCGGACTACGACCGGACGACGATCGTCGTCTACCAGGCCTACCGGCCCGAGATCGCCGAGCCGGCGGTGGCCGCCCAGCGCTTCGTCGAGCCCTTCTCGCTGAACCGGATGACCTGGATCAAGCCGTCGTTCCTGTGGATGATGGGCCGCTGCAACTGGGCCCGCAAGCCCGGCCAGGAGCGCGTCCTGGCTGTGCGGATCACCCGCGAGGGCTGGGAGACCGCGCTGTCGCAGGCGGTGCTGACCAGCTACGAGCGCGGGGTGTACACCGACCGCGCGGACTGGGAGCAGCAGATCAAGAACGCGCGGGTCAACGTGCAGTGGGATCCGGAGCGGACGCTGTCCGGAGCGGTGCTCGACGCCCGCTCGATCCAGGTCGGGCTGAGCCGCCACGTCATCGCGGACTACGTCGACAGCTGGACCACCGAGATCCGCGACATCACGCCGACGGTCCGCAAGATGGCCGAGCTGATCAAGGAGGGACGTAGGGACCGCGCCGCCGAGCACCTGCCGAAGGAGCGGCCCTACGACCTGCCGCCGCGCATCGCGCAGCGGCTGTACCGCTGGAACCGCTAGGCGGCCGGCTCCAGGACCAGGATCGGGATCCGCCGGGACGTGCCCTTCTGGTACTCGCCGAACTGCGGCGCCTTGGCGACCACCTCGGCGTACAGCGCGTCGCGCTCGTCGTCGCCGACGACCCGTGCCTTCACCTTCACCGTCTGGACCTCGTCGTCCCCGGGCGTCTCGATGACGGTCTCGGGGTTCGCCTGGAGGTTGTGGAACCAGGCCGGGTGGTTGTCCCGGCCGGCGTTGGAGGCCACGATCACCCAGCCGCCCTCCGGCGCGGAGAACCACGCCACCGGGGAGACGTAGGGGGTGCCGGACTTCGCGCCGGTGTGGTGCAGCAGCAGCAGGCCCTTTCCGCCGAACTGCTCGACGCTGCCGGCGTTGGCCCGGAACTCCTCGATGATCTGCTGGTTCCAGGATTGGCGTTCTTCGTTGCTCATAACGGCGCCCAGCCACCGGTCGAAGGGGTTCTATTCCCGCCTGGTCACCGGCCCTCCCCCGAATGACCCATCCGGACTCACCGGCGAGCACCCTGACCTTGGCAATGTCAGTCTGGGGGACATGGCGCACCCGACCACTCCCCCGCCGGCCGCCTCCCCGACGGCCGCGCCCCCGGTGATCGTCGTCACCGGGGTCTCCGGCAGCGGCAAGTCGACCGTCGGCGCGGCCCTGGCCGGCCGCCTGGGCTGGGACTGGGCCGACGGCGACGCCTTCCACCCGGGCCGCAACATCGCCAAGATGGCCGCGCACGAACCGCTCACCGACGAGGACCGCATCCCGTGGCTCGACGAGATCGGCCGCTGGATCGACAACGCGGCGACCGCGCACCGCCCGGCGGTGATCGCCTGTTCGGCGCTGAAGCGCTCCTACCGTGACCGGCTGCGCGCGGGACGGCCGCAGGTCCGCATGGTCTACCTGGTCGTCGACCTCAAGACGCTGCACCGGCGGCTGACCGACCGGCAGGGCCACATGTTCCACGCCGACATGCTGGGCAGCCAGCTGGCCGTGCTGGAGCCGCCGACGCCGGACGAGGACGTGCTGATGGTGAAGTCCGCGGGCACGCCGGAGCTGACGGTGGACCACATCATCACCTGGGAGGGTCTGAGGCAGTACCTTCCGACGAGCGCGGAGCGGGGGGAGGGTTAGGGCCGCCCTCAGCCGATCGTGGCCGCCACCCCATAGTGGTCGGACAGGAACCGCTCGCGCCCGTCGGCCATCCGCACCTTGTCCCGCAGCACCACCTCGGCCTTGGCCATCAGCCCAGGCGTCACCAGCACCTGGTCCAGCGCCGCGCCGTCCCAGCCGGGCACCGGGCGGAAGGTGGTCGCCGCGTCGCCGTCGAAGGCGTCGCGCAGACCGGAGGCGGCTTCGAAGCCCTCCAGGAGCCAGGAGTCGCGCGGGACGTTGAAGTCCCCGACCGCGATCACCGGCTCGCCGGAGTCGATGCGGCGCACCGTCGTGGCCAGCCGGGCCAGCTCGCCCTGCTGGACGCGGGTGAACGGGGCGGCCTTCGACCAGTCCGTCTGGTGGTTGGGGCTCAGGTGCGTGTTGGCGACGGTGAAGAACTCCCCGTCGGCGGCGAAGCGCGTCAACAGCACGCCGCGGCGCATCAGCAGGTCCCGCCGCCATTTGTCGGGCGCCGCCAGGACGCGGTAGCGGTGGCCGACCAGCGGGATGCGGGACAGGGTCAGCAGACCTCCGGCGACGCGCGGCAGCCGGACGCCTGAGGCGGCGTAAGGGAAGGCGGACCTGGTGAGCTTGCGGATGAAGGCGAAGTTCTGCGGGATCCACAGCTCCTGCAGGCAGACCACGTCGTAGTCGGACTCGGCCAGCACCCCCGCCAGCGCGCGCAGACGCACCCTGGGCTCGTCCTTGTACAGCGTGTTGAACGACAGCACCCGAACCTTCGGCACGACTACGCCCTCCTCCCGGCGGTCCAGGCGACCCGCATCGGGACCTTGGACCCGAACCGCAGCACAGAGTTCTCATACACCCGGGCGCCGGCCGCGACGATCCCCACGGTCAGCACGGCCATCAACCCGATCGCCACCACCGGCTCCCACCACGAGGCGTCCCCGCCGGCGATGCGCACCGGCTGGATCAGCACCGAGAACGGCGGGATGAGCGACAGCACCCGCACCCAGACCGCGTCGGGGTTGCTCAGCGCCGCGAACGCCGCGAAGTACGGCACCATCAGCAGCAGGTTCAGCGGCTGCACCGCGGTCTGCATCTCCTCCTGCCGCGAAACCCGCGCGGCCACCGCGGCGTAGGCCGAGGCGTAGAAGATGTAGCCGAGCACGAACCAGACCGCGACGATGCCCACGGTCTGCCAGATCTGGCCGCTCATGTGCAGCGCCCCTGTCGCCGACCCGGCGCCGATGCCCACCGCGGCGGTGGCCGCCAGCTGCAGCAGCCCCAGCGCCCCGATCCCGATGATCTTGCCGGTCAGCAGCACCCGCGCCGAGGTGCTGGACAGCAGCACCTCGATGACCCGGCTGGCCTTCTCCTCGACCACCCCGGTCGCGACCCACATGCAGTACGCGATCATCTGGCTGAACAACATGATCTCGGCGATCAGCGCGACGGTCTTGCGCTGCCCGGCATCCGGATCCTTGGGCGCCAGCTTGACGGTCGTCTGGCCCTGCACCTGGTCCAGATCCGGGACCTGCGAGGCCAGATTCGCCCCGGCCAGCACCGGCGCCAGCTTCGGATCGACGGAGTCCTGCACGAAGATCTGCCCGCCGTCCACGAGCGCGTCCATCTTGCCGCTCTTGACCAGCGCCTGCGCCCCCGCGGAGTCGGTGACCACACTGGAGCTCAGCTTGATCTTGTAGGCCGGCGCCTGCCGCTCAGCGATCTGCTGCTCGGCGGCGGCGCGCGGACCGGCGAAGCCGACGGTGAAGGACGGCGTCTTGTTGTGCCCGGAGACCAGCGACGAGATCACCACGGCGACCAGCACGATCAGCAGGGAGATGGCCACCGAGATCGCGAAGCCGCGGTCCCGGCCGCGCTCGCGGAACTCGCGGCGCATGACGAGGCGGACGGCGTTGCGGTTCACGCGGGGGCTCCTTCGGGCTCGGGGCGGCTCGCGTCGTCGGCGACATCACCGCTGCCGGATTGCGCCGAATCCTCGTCGCCGCCCTCGCCGCCATGATCCGCGACCGCCTCCCGGAACAGATCCGCCAAGCTCGGCCGCAGCGGCGTGAACTCCCGCACCGGCCCCAGGGCCCGCGCGGCGTCCAGAATCGCCTGGTCGTCGGCCTGTGCCGACAGGATCAACATCGTCGTCGGCCCGTACTCGGCCGACTCCACACCGGCCAGGCCGTCGGCCCAGCCCGGGGCCGCGTCCGTCCCGATCCGCAGGGCCCGCTCGGCGCGCGAGGCACGGAGCACGTCGACCGTCCCGGTGGCGACCATCCGGCCCCGGTAGATGATGCCGATGGAGTCGCACAGGCGCTCGACCAGTTCCAGCTGGTGGCTGGAGAACACCACCGGCACGCCCTCGGCGGCGCGCTCGCGCAGGACCTCGGCCAGGCTGTCGACGCCGACCGGGTCCAGCCCCGAGAACGGCTCGTCCAGCACCAGCACCGCCGGGTGGTGCACCAGCGCCGCGGCCAGTTGCACGCGCTGCTGGTTGCCCAGCGACAGCGCCTCGACGCGGTCCTCGGCCCGCTCGGCGACCGACAGGCGCTCCATCCAGTACGCGGTGGCCTTCTCGGCGTCGCGGCGGCTCAGGCCGTGCAGTTCGGCGAGGTAGCGGAGCTGGTCGCCGACGCGCATCTTCGGGTACAGGCCGCGCTCCTCGGGCATGTAGCCGAACGTCCGGCGGGTGGCGGTGTCCACCGGTCTGCCCTGGAAACGCACCGTTCCGGCGTCCGGTTCCAGCACGCCGAGCGTGATCCGCATCGTGGTCGTCTTGCCCGCGCCGTTGGTGCCGACGAAGCCGTACAGCTCCCCCGGACGCACCGAGAACGTCACACCGTCCAACGCGACGCGGTCGCCGTAGCGTTTGCGCAGCCCATCCAGTTCCAGCATCAAGCCTCCCGATTCGCCTGGCCCGATCCTAGCCACCGGACGCCGGTGAACGCCGTGGTCAGTACAGCCACGAAGTCAGTGCAGCCGCTGAATCAGTGCAGCCACGGCAGCGGCCGGTCCAGCACCTCCTCCCGCCGCATCTCGGCGGCCGCGGCGTTCACCCCCGCGTTCAGGTCCCAGAACGGCCCGTCGCGCACCGCCGCGGCCAACGGCGCCGCCGACCCCTCGACCATCGACGCCCGGACCTCCGGCGCCAGCGCCTCGATCGAACCGGCATACGCCAGCGCCAGACTCCACACGACTTCGGGCTCTGACACAGCCGCCAGCCGCCCATAGGCCGTGCGGCGCGTCTGCGGCTGCAACCAGTCCCCCGCGAGCTTGATCAGGCTGTGCATCCAGACCGCGTCGTCCTCGGGCGCGGCGGCCAGCAAGTCGAGGAACTGCTTCTGGCCGTGCTCCAACAGCTTCGCCAACGACTTGCGCACCGCGTCGGGCCGGTCGCGCACCGCCAGATACGCCTGCCGCCGAACCGCGCCGCCGGCGAAGTCGTGCTCCCGCACCGCCATGGCGATCTCCGCCTCCCCGGGCCGCTCCAGCAACAAGGCCAGGACGGCATCGGGGGCGAACGCGTTGCCCGCCAGATTCGCCCGCGCCCGGCGGCTGCCCCGCGGGCTCAGCGTGTACTCGACCAACGCCCGCGACAGCGGCATGTAACCGGCCATCCGCTCGGCGGAGCCGGCCCGCCACACCGCGGTGCGGCCGGTTGCCTCGGTGAAGAACCGGCGCGCGCCCTCGGCCGGCGCAAGGGCGAGCAGGATGTTGGCCGGACGCCACAGGTGCCCGATCCAGGCGCGGGGACGCGAGGGCGGCACACTCAGATAACCGACGACGCCGATGTCGCGACGTCCGGTCAGCAGCGAGGCCAGCGAGCCGGGCCAGAAATCGACCTGGTCGACCAGATACGCCCAGCGCGAGGGGTGATCGGCGACCGCCGCGCGGATCACCGCGGCCAGCACCGGGCCGGCAGCGGCCACCTCCCGCTCGGCCAGCACCGACACCGCGACCGCCGCGGGCCGCACCTCGAAGAGCACATCGCGGGTGCTCAGCGAGCCGGCCTTCAGACCCTGGATCGTCAGCTCTCGAAGATGCGTGAGGACGCCGGCGCGGTCAGGGTGCTCGACGAAGTGTCTCAGGGCTCGCCGATAGTGCGCCATCGACGGCCGGGCACCGAACGCCGGTGGCGGCGGAGGCGCCGGGATCCGCGCCTCGACATGGCACGGCCGGCCGAAGCCGCCGTGGTAGTCGGGCTCGAAGTCGTCGTCCAAGCCCGTTCCACAGAGGAACTCTCGGTCATCACCCAAAGAATCAGACCCCTGGTCTGCGGAACGTCCGCCGGTAGTCGCTGGGCGCGACCCCGACCACCTCGGTGAAATGGTGCCGCAGATTCGCCGCCCCGCCAAGCCCGGCCGCCGAGGCGACGCGCTCCACCGGCAGGTCGGTCGTCTCCAGCAGGCGGCGCGCGTGCAGAACCCGTTGCTCCGTCAGCCATCTGCCCGGCGTGGTGCCGACGGCGGTGTGGAAGCGGCGGATCAGGGTCCGTTCGGCGACGTTCGCCTGCCGGGCCAGGTCGGCGACGGACAGCGGCTCGGACAGGTGGGTCCGCATCCAGTCCAGCAGCGGGCCCAGGCTGTCCTGCCGGTCCGGCGGCGGCGCGGGCGTCTCGACGTACTGCGCCTGCCCGCCGCTGCGGTGCGTCGGCGCCACCAGCCGCCGGGCCAGGGTGTTGGCCAGGTCCGCGCCGTGGTCGGCCGCGACCATCGCAAGGCACAGGTCGATGCCGGCCGTGGTGCCCGCGCTGGTGAGCACGTCGCCGTGGTCGATGTACAGGACGGCCGGATCGAGGTCCACGGCCGGGAAGCGGGCCTGGAACTCCTGGGCGTACAGCCAGTGCGTGGTGGCGCGGCGACCGTCGAGCAGCCCGGCGGCGGCGAGCACGAAGGCGCCGGAGCACAGAGACGCCACACGGGCCCCGTTCGCGTGCGCCTGCCGCACGGCCGCGACCAGGTCCGCCGGCGGTTCGGCCATGACGTCCGGGACCGCCGGCACGATGACGGTGTCCGCGGTGGCCAGCGTGGCGTAGGTGTCGGCGCCGAGCGCGGTGAAGCCGCCGGAATCGACGGTCCCTGATTCGGGGTTGCAGACGCGGACGTCATAGCCGAGGTCCGGCATGCCCGGCCGGATCCGCCCGAACACCTCGACCGGGATCGAGATCTCGAAGATCGGCGCACCCTCGGCGACCGCCACGGCGACGACGTGCTTGCCCGGGTGTTTTCCCGTGTGCTTCCCCGTGTTCCGACCAGCGCTCTTACCCATGGCAGTATTTTAGCGCTACATGTCATTCCTGCCACTGGGCAGCGCCGCGGAGGCTAGGGATCATCAGACATGTGAGCCTTACAGACGTGGAGAAGACCGCGGTCCAGAGCCCGCCGCGGACGCACAAGGAGACCTGGGCACGCGCCGCGCTCGCACTGACCGCGGTCGGCTGGGGCGCCAACCAGTTCGCGCCGATGGTCCTGCTGTACCGGGAGCGGCTGGGCGTCTCGGCGTCGGCCGCGGAGGCCATCTTCGGGCTGTACGCGGCCGGCCTGGTCCCGGGCCTGCTGGTCGCCGGGCCGCTGTCGGACCGCGTGGGCCGCCGGCCGGTCGTGACCTTCGCGGTGCTGCTGTCGATGCTCTCCGGCGTGGTGCTGATGCTCGGATCGCACGGTCTGGCGTGGCTGTCCACCGGCCGCGTGCTGATGGGGGTGGCCAGCGGCGCGGCGTTCAGCGCGGGCAGCGCCTGGGTGAAGGAACTGTCGGCCGCGAACGCGGCGGCCGGCGCCGGAGCCCGGCGCGCGTCGATCGCGATGACGGCCGGCTTCGGCATCGGCCCGCTGGTCGCCGGGGTGCTGGCACAGTGGGGCCCGACCGCGTATGAGACTCCTTATATTCCACAACTGGTACTCGCCGCGTTCGCACTGGTTCTGCTGGCCCGCACGCCGGAAACCGTGCGGCGCCGCCAATCCGGCGTCCTGCGCGGCGGCCTGCTGCGCCTGCGCGGCTTCTCCGACCGGCGCTTCGTCGGCGTGGTGCTGCCGCTGGCACCGTGGGTGTTCGGCGCAGCGACCATCGCCATGGTCTACCTGCCGGGCCTCACCGCGGGCCACGTGAAGGGCATCTCCCTGTTCTACGCCGGCGCCGCGGCGATGGTGACCGCGATGTCCGGGGTGCTGATCCAGCCGTTCGCCCGCCGCGTCGCCGCCTCCCCCGCCGGCCGGGACCGGGCCCGGCCCCGGCTGCTGACGCAGGGCGTGGCGCTGGTGACGGTCGGGACGCTCGCGGACGCCGGGGTCGCCGCGCTGAGCGGCCTCGGCGCCTGGCAGGCGGTGCTGACGCTGCTGGCGGCGGTCGTCATGGGCTTCGGGTACGGCGTGCTGCTCGTCTTCGGTCTGGCCGAAGTCCAGCGGCTGGCCCCGCCGGAGGATCTGGCGGGCATGACCGCGGTGTTCCAGGCCTTCTCGTACCTCGGCTTCGCGGCGCCGTACCTGTTGTCCGCGCTGAAGAACGTCGCCTCGCCGAGCACGCTGCTGCTCGCGGTCGCCGTACTCGGCGCGCTGACGATGGTCGTGACGCTGCGGAACGCGCGGGCGACGGCCGACCGCTAGGACGCGCTCCGACCTTCTACAGAGACTCTTTGCAGAAATGTTTGCAGAGAGTCTCTGCAATCCCCTACGCTGCCTCGCATGGGAACCATCACCAAGCGCAGGGCCGCGGCCGCCGCTTTCACCGCTTTCGCTACGGCCCTGACGGGGGTCGCCCTCGCGACCGAGGCCTCTGCGGCCACGCCAACGGCCGCCGCCACCACGGTCGGCACCACCGCAGTCGGCGCCGCCATGTCGCCGCGCACCACCGCCCCGGCACTCAACACGGCCGCGCTCCAGCAGGCGATCGCCATCCGGCCGGGAGAGGCGGCGGCTGGAGCGGTCGCCTTCGTGCAGAGCGACGGGCAGATCTGGCAGGGATCGTCCGGCGACACCCAGACCGGCACGCCGGTCGCCGACGACGCGCACTTCCGCATCGGCAGCATCAGCAAGACGTTCTCGGCCGTGGTCCTGCTGCAACTGGCCGCCGAACACCGCGTCAACCTGGACCAGAGCGTGCAGCACTATCTGCCCGGACTGCTTCCGGACAGGTTCCAGCCGATCACGGTCCGCCAGCTCCTGAACATGACCAGCGGCCTGCCGGACATCGGCGCCGGCGGCCCGAGCCTGAGCACCGACCAACTGATCTCCGAACGCTTCGAGTACCAGACCTTCCGGCAGATCATCGACTCCACGCTGCGCCCCGAAGGCCGCCCGGCGCCCGGCCCGCTCTTCGCCCCCGGCACCGCGCAGTCCTACAACTCGCTGAACTACCGCATCATCGGGCTGCTGATCGAGCACGTCACCGGCCACTCCTTCAGCGACGAGGTGAACGCGCGCATCGTGCGCCCGCTGCACCTGACCGGAACCTTCGTGCCGCAGGGCGCGCCGCAGATGCCGAGCCCGTACATGCACGGCTACCTGACCGGCAGCCAGGGCACTGTCGCGGACGTGAGCGAGGCGGGCGGCGACCCGTCGAGCATGATCTCCACAACTCGCGACCTCGACCGCTTCATCACCGCGCTGTTCCAGGGCCGCCTGCTGCCCCGCGCACAACTGACGCAGATGTTCGCCCTCCCCCACGACGCGAACGGCGACCTGCTCCCCTATACGGGCGACTCAGGGAACTGCCAGACCGGCCCGCAGAAGGGCAAGGCCTGCTTCGGCCTCGGCATCAACAGCGACACCCTCCCCGACGGCACCGTCCTGTGGGGCAAGACCGGCGAGGACATGGGCTACTTCACCGCCATGTTCGCCAGCCGCGACCTGCGGCACGTCGGGGTCGTCTCGACCGGGGTCACCGACGTGGCCGCTGAGGCCGGGCTGGCGAACGCGAACAGGTTGGCGGTCGCGGCTTTCGCGTGAGCCTTACAAACCGCGCAGCAGCCGCGCGGGTTCCTCCACGAGATCCGCGACGTAGCGCAGGAACCCGCCGGCCACGCCGCCGTCACACACGCGGTGGTCGAACGTGAACGACAGCTGCGTCACGTGCCGGACGGCCAGCTGGTCGTCCACCACCCACGGCTTCTTCACGATCCGCCCCACGCCGAGCATCGCCGCCTCGGGGTGGT
Organism: Catenulispora sp. GP43; assembly: GCF_041260665.1. Classification (NCBI taxonomy): domain Bacteria; kingdom Bacillati; phylum Actinomycetota; class Actinomycetes; order Catenulisporales; family Catenulisporaceae; genus Catenulispora; species Catenulispora sp. GP43. The sequence continues at coordinate 626,164 of NZ_JBGCCT010000002.1, forward strand.
TCAGGATCGGGGTGGAGCCGTCGACGCCGTAGACGCCGTAGTTGTTCAGGGTGAAGGTCGAACCGGTCAGGTCGGACACCGGCAGCGAGCCGGCGCGGGCCGCGGCGGTCAGGCGCTCGAACTCGGCCGCCAGCTCCTCGGTCGACATCAGGTGCGCGCCGTGCACGACCGGGACGACCAGGCCGCGGTCGGTCTGCGCGGCGAAGCCGAGGTTCACGTCGGCGTACCGGACGATCTCCTGCCGCTCGACGTCGACCGTCGCGTTCAGCTCCGGGTAGCGGGCCAGGCCGGCGACGCAGATCCGGGCCAGGACGGCCAGCAGGCTGATCTTCCGCGCGGACGCGTCCTTGTTCAGCGCCGCACGCAGCTCCATCAGGCCGGTCGCGTCGACGTCGACCCACGTGGTCGCATCGGGGATCTCGCGGCGGGAGCGGGACAGCTTGTCCGCGACCGTCTTGCGCAGGCCGCGCAACGGAACGCGCTCACGTTCGGCGATGCCGGTGCTCGACGGCGCGGGAGCCGGAGTGGCCAGGGCCGCTTCGACGTCGCGCCGCATGATCAGGCCCTCGGGACCGGAACCCTGCACGGAAGCCAGGTCGAGCCCGCCTTCCTTCGCCAGGCGACGGACCAGCGGTGAGATGACGGCGATCCGGCCGCCGTTCTGCTTGGTGGCGACCGGCTCCGCGTTGGCGGGAACGGCCACCGGCGCGACATGCACCCGCGGTGGCGCGGCACCGTGCCCGCCGAACCCGCTGACCACGCGCCGCCGCCGGACCCCACCGGTCTCGGCGGTCCCGTACCCGACCAGCACGTTGCCGGAGCTCTGCTTGGCCTTGCCATTGCGCGCCTCGGCGTCGAGCCGGGCCCGATCGGCCGGCTCCTCCGGCGCGGCCCCGACCGCGACCGCCGCGGCGATGCTGATCAGCGGCTTGCCGACGTCGACCACGTCGCCGACCGCCCCGTGCAGCTCGACGACCTCGCCGGCGTAGGGGCAGGGCACCTCCACCGAGGCCTTCGCGGTCTCGACCTCGCACACCACCTGGTCCACCGAGACGTGCTCGCCGACGGCCACGTGCCAGGCGATGATCTCGGCCTCGGTCAGGCCCTCGCCGAGGTCCGGGAGCAGGAACTCCCGGGCGCTCACCGGTCCTCCCACTGCAGCGACGCCACCGCGTCCAGGATCCGGTCCACCGAGGGCAGGTGGTGCCGCTCCAGCTTCGGCGGCGGGTAGGGGATGTCGAAGCCGGTCACCCGGCGCACCGGCGCCTCAAGCCAGTGGAAGCACCGCTCGGACACCCGCGCGGCGATCTCCGCGCCGGTGCCGCCGAACCCGACGGCCTCGTGGATCACCACCGCGCGCCCGGTCTTGCGCACCGAGGCGGTCACCGTCTCGTCGTCGAACGGCACGAGCGAGCGCAGGTCCACGACCTCCAGGTCGTAGCCCTCGGCCGCGCCGGCCTCGGCGGCCTCCAGGGCGGTCTGCACCGTCGGACCGTAGGCGATCAGCGTCGCGTCAGTACCCTGACGCCGCACGGCCGCCTTGCCGATTTCCGGGCCGGAGGTCGTCAGCTGGTCCTTGGACCAGTACAGCCGCTTGGGCTCCATGAAGATCACCGGGTCGTCGGACTCGATCGCCGCGCGCAGCAGCGTGTACGCGTCCGACACCGTCGCCGGCGTCACCACGTGCAGGCCGGGGGTGGAGACGAAGTACCCCTCGGAGGAGTCCGAGTGGTGCTCCACGCCGCCGATCCCGCCGCCGTAGGGCACCCGGACGACCACCGGAAGCGGCAGCCTGCCGCGGGTCCGGTTGCGCATCTTGGCCAGGTGCGAGGCGATCTGCTCGAACGCCGGGTAGGAGAACGCGTCGAACTGCATCTCCACCACCGGCCGGAAGCCGTACATGGCCATGCCGATCGCGGTGCCCATGATGCCGGCCTCGGCCAGCGGCGTGTCGAAGCAGCGGTTCTCGCCGAAGTCGCGGGTCAGGCCGTCGGTGACGCGGAAGACGCCGCCGAGCACGCCGACGTCCTCGCCGAAGACGACCACCTTCTCGTCGGCCGTCATCGCGTCGCGCAGCGCCCGGTTCACGGCCTGCGCCAGGGAGATCTCCCGCACCTCGGCACCCTGGGTCTTGGCGCCGTCCAGAGTCGCGGTCATCGGCCGGCCTCGCTCTCGGCGTCGATTTCGGCCTGGAGCGCGGCGGCCTGCTCCAGCAGCTGCGGCGTGGGCTCGGCGTAGACGTGCGCGAACATGTCGCGGTGGTCCACCTCCGGCTCCTCGCCCAGCCGGGTCCGCATGTCGGCGGCGAGCTCCTCGGCGGCCTGGTTCGCCTCGGCCACGACGTCCTCGGTCAGCAGTCCGGAGGCCTTCAGGTAGGTCTCCAGCCGCGCCAGCGGGTCGCGCGCCTTCCAGTACTCGACCTCCGACTCGTCCCGGTAGCGGGTCGCGTCGTCGGCGTTGGTGTGCGCCTGCATCCGGTAGGTGACGGCCTCGATCAGCGTCGGGCCCTGGCCGGCCCGGGCGCGCTCGGCGGCCTCGGAGACGGCGCGGCGCACCGCGATCACGTCGTTGCCGTCGACCCGCACGCCGGCCATGCCGTAGCCGACGGCCTTGTGCGCGAGCGCCGCGGCGTGCGTCTGCTTGGCCAGCGGCACCGAGATGGCGTACTGGTTGTTCTGCACGAAGAAGATGGCCGGGGCCTGGTAGACCGCGGCGAAGTTCAGCGCCTCGTGGAAGTCGCCCTCGGAGGTGCCGCCGTCGCCGCAGAACGCCAGCGCCACGGTGGCGTCGCCGGCCAGCTTGGCGGCCAGGGCCACGCCGGTGGCGTGCGGCGCCTGGGTGGCCAGCGGGGTGCACTGCGGGGCGGTGCGCCAGTGCTGCGGGTCGTAGCCGCAGTGCCAGTCGCCGCGCAGCAGCGTCAGGGTCTCGACCGGGTCGATGCCGCGGGTCACCATGGAGACGCAGTCGCGGTAGGTCGGGAAGAACCAGTCGGTGGGGCGCAGCGCCAGGATCGCGCCGATCTCGCACGCCTCCTGGCCGAAGGAGGAGGGGTAGACCGCGAGCCGGCCCTGCCGGACCATCGTGGTGGCCTGGACGTCGAACCGCCGGCCGATCACCATGGCGCGCCAGGTGGCCAGCAGCTCCTTGGGGTCCAGCTCGGGGGCGTCGTCGCGCAGAGCGCCGGACAGCGCGCCGTGCTCGTCGAGGTACTGCAGCGGCGAGGGGTCCAGGATCGCGTCGAACCCCAGCGGGAAGCCCGACCCGGTCTTGTCGGGCGTGGCTAGAACTGTCACGTCGTCTCCAACTCAACATAGCCACGTGGCGGCGTTGCCATCGGCTGTGTGATGCCGATTGTTTGTTCGGCGGACACCGCCTGACCAGTAACCTCGCAAGATCGGAGACAATCGGAAGCATGAGTACCGCTAACCCGGGCCAACCGTCCACCCTGGACGACACGGACCGCCGGATCGTCCACCTGCTCCAGCAGGACGGCCGGATGTCGATGCGCGACCTGGCCGCCGCCGTCCACGTCTCCCGGGCGCACGTCTACACCCGGGTGAAGCGCCTGCTCGACGAGGGCGTGATCCGCCGCTTCACGATCCAGGTGGATCCCGAGCGCGTCGGCTTCAGCACCTCGGCCTACCTGACCATGAAGGTCGAGCAGAACAGCTGGCGCCAGATCCGCGACAGCCTGGCCGCCCTGCCCTGGGTCGAGCACGTGGCGCTGGTCAGCGGCGACTTCGACGTGCTGCTGCTGGTCCGCAGCGCCTCGAACAAGACGCTGCGGGACCTGGTGTTCGCCCATATCCAGAACATGCCAGGGGTGCGCTCCACCCGCACCTTGCTGGTCTTCGACGAGACGGACCATCTGCCGGCGCTGCCAGGGGATCCGGAGCTCGTGCCGGACGACGCCGAGGAGTGACTCAGGCGCCCAGAGTGATTCAGGCGACCCGCCGCCGCAGGAACACGGCCCAGGTCAGCGCCGCGCACAGCGCGTAGAACACCAGGAACGTCCAGTACGCCGCGTCACCGTTCTTGGTACTGAGGAACGACTGCCGGAACGCCATGTTCACCAGCACTCCCCCGAACGCCCCAACGGCCCCGGCCAGCCCTATCAGCGCCCCGCTCAGACGCCGGGCATCGGCGTCGGCCTCCCCGGCGAACAGCCCCGGGATCATCTTGTAGACCGAGCCGTTGCCGACGCCGCTGAACACGAACAGCAGCACGAAGCCGGTCACGAACACCGGCAGCGAGGCCGCGCGCGAGGCGGCCAGGACGATGCCCGCACCGGCGGCCATCAGCGCGAAGGTCGCGAGCGTGACCCTGGCACCGCCGAGCCGGTCGGCCAGCCGGCCGCCGACCGGCCGGGACAGGGAGCCCAGCAGCGGGCCCAGGAACGTCAGGTAGGCGGCGTCCACCGGGGTCGCGAACTGGCTCTTGAACTGCACCTGCAGCACCTGGCCGAAGGCGAAGCCGAAGCCGATGAAGGACCCGAAGGTGCCGATGTAGAGCACCGACACGATCCAGGTGTGGCCCCGCCTGGCCACCTGGCGGATCGCGCCCTTCTCGGCACTCCGGTTCGGCAGGTTGTCCATGTACAGCGCCGAGCCGACGGCCGCCACCACGATCAGCGGCAGGTAGATCCCGGCGACCAGGCCCGGATGCCCCTTGCCGCTCCAGGCCAGCACCGCCAGCCCGACCAGCTGCACGGCCGCGACGCCGATGTTCCCGCCGCCGGCGTTGAGCCCCAGCGCCCAGCCCTTGAGCCGGTCGGGGTAGAAGGCGTTGATGTTCGTCATCGAGGAGGCGAAGTTCCCGCCGCCCACGCCGGTGACCGCCGCCAGCACCAGCAGCGTCGAGTACGACACCCCCGGCTTGATCAGGAAGGCGGCCAGGCCGCAGGGCACGAGCAGGACCAGGGCGCTGAAGACCGTCCAGTTCCGGCCCCCGAACCGGGTGACGGCGAAGCTGTACGGCAGCCGCAGCACCGAGCCCACCAGCGTGGGCAGGGAAGTGAGCAGGAACTTCCCGGCGGCGTCGACGTGGTAGTCCGGGCCGAGGAACAGCACCAGCACCGACCACAGCGACCACACCGAGAAGCCGATGTGCTCGGACAGGATCGACAGGGCGAGGTTGCGGCCGGCGATGCGGCGCGCGCCGACCGCCCACAGCTCCTCGTCCTCAGGGTTCCAGGCGTCCAGCAGGGCCTTGTCCGACAGAGTCCGTTCGGTAGTGATTGCTGACATACCCGCAACCTACGAATGCCCTGTTTCGCCTGTTCAAGCCGCCGGAGTCGGCTCCGTGAGGAGTTCCGCATCCGCCGCCGTCCCGGATGTGACATCCGGCGCGACCCACACCACACCCCGGTGCCGGCGCACGGCGAACACCGGAAGCCGCACGTCCGGGGCCTCCAGGGCGACGCCGGTCGCCAGGTCGAAGACGTCCTTGTACATCGGGGAGGCGACCGTGGCGGTGCCGTCGCCGCGCATGCCGGTGATGCCGCGGGAGATGACCGAGGCGCCGCAGAAGGGATCGGTGTTGCCGACCGCGTAGAGCGATCCGTCACCGAGCCGGAACAAGGCCACCGCCTCGTCGCCGACCAGCGCCGCCACGCCGCGGCCCGGTTCCAGCTCCGCGTACTTGCACACTGGTGTCCACATCAGCGCCTCCCAAGGGTGAGCAACGGCTTGATCTGCCCGCGTTCGGGGACGAACGCGACGGTCGGGTCGGGGGCTTCCGGCGCGTTCACGAACGTCGCGAAGCGGGCCAGCTTCACCGGGTCGTCCAGCACCGCGCGCCATTCGTCGGTGTAGGCCTCGACGTGCGCGGCGATCAGCGCCTCCAGCTCCGCGCCGCGCTCCTCGACGTCGTCGATCAGGACACTGCGGAGCTGGTCCAGGCCGCCCTCGTAGCGCTCGACCCAGGTCGCGGTGCGCTCCAGCCGGTCGGCCTCGGCGATGTACAGGGCCAGGAAGCGGTCGATGGTGCGGACCAGCGTCTCGTCGTCGAGGTCGGTGGCCAGCAGGTCGGCGTGCCGGGGCCGGGCCCCGCCGTTCCCTCCGACGTAGAGATTCCAGCCGCGTTCGGTGGCGATGACGCCGACGTCCTTGGACTGGGCCTCGGCGCACTCCCGGGCGCAGCCGGACACCGCCATCTTGATCTTGTGCGGCGCGCGCAGGCCCCGGTAGCGCAGCTCCAGGTCGATGGCCATCTTCACCGAGTCCTGGACGCCGTAGCGGCACCAGGTGGAGCCCACGCAGGACTTCACGGTCCGCAGCGCCTTTCCGTAGGCGTGCCCTGATTCGAAGCCGGCATCGACCAGTCGCCGCCAGATCTTCGGCAGGTCGGCCATCGTCGCGCCGAACAGGTCGATGCGCTGGCCGCCGGTGATCTTCGTGTAGAGGCCGAAGTCGCGCGCCACCTCGCCGATGACGATGAGCTTGTCCGGCGTGATCTCGCCGCCCGGGATGCGCGGCACGACGGAGTAGGAGCCGTTGCGCTGCAGGTTGGCCAGGACGTGGTCGTTAGTGTCCTGCAGGGCGGCCTGGCCGCCGTCCAGGACGTGCGGCTTGCTGTCCTCGGCGGCCAGCAGGCCGCCGAGGGAGGCCAGGATGGAGCCGACGGCGGGCTTGCAGACGTCGCAGCCGTCGGTGACAGGGTTGGCAGCGGTCGCGGCGGTGCCGTGCTTGGCCAGCAGTTCGGCGTAGGTGGTGATGCGATCGCGGCGGACGACGGTGTAGAGCTCGGCGCGGGTCTGCGAGAAGTGCTCGCACAGGGCCGAGCCGCCGCCGGCTCCGGAGTCCTTGATCAGCGCCTTGACGGAGGTGACGCAGGACCCGCATCCGGTCCCGGCCTTGGTGCAGGCGCCGATCTCCTTGGGCGTCACCACGCCGTCGCCCTCGCCGGCCAGGTCGTGGATCGCCGCGCAGATCGCGCCCTTGGTGACGTTGTGGCAGGAGCACAGCACGGCGGCGTCCGGCAGCGCGGACGGCCCGATCGCGGCGGAGCCGGCGGTCCCGGCCGGCAGCAGCAGGGCCTCCGGCGCGGCCGGCGGCTGCGCGCCGACCAGGGCGCGCAGCGTGCCGTAGTCGTCGGCGTCGCCGACCAGGATGCCGCCGAGCAGCCGGCCGTCCTGGGCGATGGTGAGCTTGCGGTAGACCTGGCGGCGCGAGTCGCTGTAGGTGGCGGACATGGCGCCGTCCTCGGTGCCGAACGCGTCGCCGAAGCTGGCCACCTCCACGCCGAGCAGCTTGAGCTTGGTGGAGGTGTCGGCGCCGGTGAAGGCGCGGTCCTCGGCTTCCTTCGCGATGTGCGCGGCGGCTGCCTCGGCCATCTGATAGCCCGGCGCCACCAGGCCGTAGACCCGGCCGTCGGCGGCCAGGGCGCACTCGCCGATGGCGTAGACGCGCGGGTCGGAGGTGCGGCAGAGCTCGTCGACGGCGATGCCGCCGCGTTCGCCGACGTCCAGGCCGGCCGCGCGCGCCAGGCTGTCCTCGGGGCGGACGCCGGCGGCGAAGACGACCAGGTCGGCGTCGATGGTCTCGGTGGTGTCGCCGCGGACCGCCTGGACGGCTGTGGTCACGCCCTCGGCGTCGACCACGACCTTGTCCAGGCGGGTGCCGGTGTGCAGGGTGACGCCGAGCTCTGCGATGCGGCCCTGCAACGCGGCCGCGCCGCCGTCGTCGACCTGCAGCGGCATCAGGCGGGGCGCGAACTCCACGACCGTGGTCTTCAGTCCGAGGCTGGTCAGGGCCTTGGCGGCCTCCAGTCCGAGAAGCCCGCCGCCGACCACCACACCGGCACTGCGGCCGTTCTCGGCAGCGTACGCGGCGATGGCCTCGACGTCGTCCAGGGTGCGGTAGACGAAGCAGCCGGGCGCCTGGTGGTTCTCCACCGGCGGCACGAACGGCCGGGAGCCGGTGGCCAGCACCAGGGTGTCGTAGCCGCGCACGCCGCCGTCCGCGGTGGTGACGGTCTGCGCCCGGCGGTCGACGTCCACCACGGCGACCCCGCTGAGGACCTCGACGGCGCCGTCCGGATACGGGTCCAGGTGCAGGCCGCCCTGGTCGCGGTCGTCGAACCACGAGGAGAGACGGACCCGGTCGTAGGCGGGCCGGTCCTCGGCCCCGAAGACGGTGACGGCCGGCGCCGGATGCCCGTGCTCCAGCAGGCTGGAGACGAAGCGGTGGGCGACCATGCCGTGACCGACGACGAGAACGGTGCGCTGCGAGGGGCTCATGCCCTCAAGACTCGTCCCGCGCCGTTTCCCTCCCGCTTCGGCTTTGTTACACGCCGCCGAAACCGCCCGCACCGCGCCCGGCCCCCGATGTGAGAAGGGCGGCCGGCAGCCGCGGCGCGGGCGCCGCCGGCCGGGCGATGGCCTGCGCGAGGGCAGCCGCCGCACCGACATCGCCGACCAGCGCGGCCGCGACCGGCACGTCGCCGTCCAGCGCCAGGACCTTGCGCGTACGGCGGCGCTGGTCGGTGAACTGGATGGCGGCCTCGGCGCCCGGCCGGCCCAGGACGGCGACGTCGGCACCGGGGATGCCGTAGGTCCGCAGGCGCAGAGGCGGCGCGGCCGCCGGCAGCGGGGACGTGCCGCCCGCGATCGCGGAGGCGGCGCGACGGGCGTCGTCGAGGGCTGCGAGGGCGCCGGCCGGCCGATCGACTGCCTCGGCGCAGTCGCCGATGGCGAAGATCCGCTCGTCGCCGAGGGAGCGGCCGGATGTGTCGACCAGAATTCCGCGACCGACCGGCAGCCCGGCGGCCCGGGCCAGCGCGATGCGGGGCCGCACCCCGCAGGCGAGGATGACGAGGTCGGCACTCGGCCAGGTGCCGCCGGTCGCGGCGCTGACGTCAGTGTCGCAGTGCACGACGATGCCGGCCCTGGTCAGGGATCCGCCGAGCAGGGCGGCCGATTCGGCATCGAGCCACCGGGAGAGGAGGTACGGGCCGCGGTGCAGGAGCTCGACGCGGATCCCGCGGCTGGCCAGCGCACAAGCGGTCTCCACGCCGAGCGGCCCACCGCCGACGACAGCCACGCGGCGCAGCTTCCTGTCGACCTCATTCAAGATCGTCCGCACATCGGCGAGCGTCCTGAGCGCCACCGCGTTCCCCCGCACCGGCGGAATCACCGGCTCGGCCCCGGTCGCCAGCACCAAGTGATCGAACTCGGCCCTGGCGATGCCGCGCAGCGGGCTGGTCCGGTAAGTCAGGCGCGGGTCATTCAGCGTCGGCAGCTCGATCGCCCCCGGCGCGTGCTGCCCGGCAAGCAGATCTGTCAGCAGAACCCTGTTATAGGGGTAGCCGGCCTCCCCCGCGTGCCACGTGATCGTCCCGTCGAACCGCGCATCGGCCAGAAGCCGCCGCACCACCTCATGCCCGGCAAGCCCGGCACCGGCCACCACCACCCGCGTCACCACTCGCGTCACCGCGCCGCCTCCACCCGGACCGCCGCCGTCTTGAACGCCGGCATGCCCGACACCGGGTCCGTCGCGCGTCGCGTCAGGGTGTTCGCGCGCCCCGGGCCGGCCCAATGGAACGGCATGAACACGGTGTCCTGGCGAATCAGGCCACTGATCCGCGCGGGTGCAATCGCCGTACCGCGCCGGCTCGTCACCCGCACGGGATCCCCCTCCGCGACCGCGAGTGCCGCCGCCAAATCAGGGTGCAGCTGGACGAACGGTCCCGGCTCGGCGGCGTTCAGCGCACGCACCCGGCGCGTCTGCGCCCCCGACTGGTACTGCGCCAGCACACGTCCGGTGGTCAGCCGGTACGGGAAGTCCGCGCACGGCTCCTCGATCGCCGGCTCGCACGCCACCGGCACGAACCGCGCCAGGCCGTCCGGGGTCCCGAAGGCGTCCAGGAACATCCTCGGCGTGCCGGGGTGATCGGGCGTCGGGCAGGGCCAGTGCAGACCGGCGCCCTCGGAGGTCTCGTCCAGCCGCTCGTGCGAGAGCCCCGAGTAGTCTGCGACTCCCCCGGCGGAGGCCTCGGCGAGCTCCGCGAACACCTTCTCCGGCGAGGTCAGGAAGCCCGGCCATCCCAGGCGCTCCGCCAGGGCGCCCATGACGTCCAGGTCCGAGCGCACTCCGTCGGGCGGCGCCACGGCTTGCCGGCGTAGCAGAACCCTGCCTTCCAGGTTCGTCACGGTCCCGGTCTCCTCGGCCCACTGCGTCACCGGGAACACCACGTCCGCCATCGCCGCCGTCTCCGACAGCACGACGTCGCACACCGCCAGGAAGTCCAGCGCCCGCAACCGCGATGTCACGAACTCCGCATCGGGCGCCGACACCACCGGATTCGATCCGGCCACCAGCAGAGCACGTATATCAGTACCGCACGACGCCAGCAGCTCCACCGCCGGCCGTCCCGGCCCCGGCAGGGCCTCGGGGCTGATCCCCCAGACTCCCGCGACGTGTTCGCGCGCCGCCGGATCGGTGATCTTGCGGTAGCCGGGAAGCTGGTCGGCCTTCTGGCCGTGTTCGCGTCCGCCCTGGCCGTTGCCCTGGCCGGTGATGGCGCCGTAGCCGCAGTACGGACGGCCCGCCTTGCCGGCGGCGAGCGCGAGGTTGATCCACGCGTTCACGGCGTCGGCGCCGTCGGCCTGTTGTTCGGTGCCGCGCGCCGTCAGCACCATGCCGGTGCTTGAACCTGTGCTGGAGCCGGTGCTGGAGCCGCTGCCGGCGAACATCCGCGCCGCCTCCCGCAGGTCCCCTGCCGGGACGCCGCACACCGCCTCGACACGTTCGGGCCACCAGCGCTGGGCTTCGGCGCGCGCCTCGTCGAAGCCGCTGGTGCGGGCGGCGATGAAGGCGCTGTCGATCAGGTGCTCGGCGATCAGGACGTGCAGCAGCCCGGCGGCGAGCGCCGCGTCTGTCCCGGGAACCGGCTGGAGGTGCAGGTCTGCCTGCTCGGCGGTCCGCGTCCGCCGCGGGTCGACCACGATCAGCCGGCCGCCGTTGTCGCGTTGCGTGGTGAAGTACCGCAGCGCCGGCGGCATCGTGTCGGCGAGGTTGGAGCCGACCAGCAGGATCACGTCGGTGTGCGCCACGTCGGCCAGCGGGAACGGCAGGCCGCGGTCCACGCCGAAGGCGCGCTGGGAGGCCGCGGCGGCGGCGCTCATGCAGAAGCGGCCGTTGTAGTCGATGTGCGGGGTCTGCAGGACCACGCGGGCGAACTTGCCCAGGGAGTACGCCTTCTCGTGCGTGAGTCCGCCGCCGCCGAAGACGCCGACGGCCGCCGGTCCCCGGTCCGCGGCGATCGACTCCAGCCGGCCGGCCGCGACGTCGAGGGCTTCCTCCCAGCTCACCGGTTCCAGCTCGGCGCCGCGGGTGCGGCGCAGCAGGGGCGAGGTCAGCCGGAGCGCCGGGTTCAGCAGCTCCGTGGAGGTCGCACCCTTCTGACACAGCGCTCCCTTGTTGACCTGGAAGGCCTCCCATCCGGCGGCGCGCAGCTCAGTGCCCCCGCCGCCGTCGGCGTGCAGCTCCATCCCGCATTGCAGTGCGCAGTACGGGCAGTGCGTGCGGCTGAGCGGGGAGGGCGAGTCCATGGGCCCAGCCTCGCGAGTGTGCGTTTCCAGCGCGGCGCGCCGCCGTTACCCGTGCGCGACGGAGGTCTCACATCGTCAACTCCGCGACATGACGGGTTGCCCGTGGGACTCGAACTGGGGCGCGGACCGTCTTACCGCCCCGTATCCGGTCGGCAACACCACCGTAATCGGGCCCGGAGATAGTGCGGCTCATGGACACCGCGACAACCGAATCCGACACACAGGGTTCACCGACCCCCTCCCAGGCCGGACCGCTCCCCGAACCCCTGGTCGGCTGCGTCGTGGCGATCACCTCCGACAGACGGCGGGAGGAGCTCGGGGCGATGCTGCGGCGGCGCGGTGCCGAGATCATGATGGCCCCGACCATGCGCATCATCCCTTTGGCCGATGACCGGATGTTGCGAGCCGCGACCGAGGAGTGCCTGCGCGAGCCGTTGGACTACGCGGTGGCCACGACCGGGATCGGGTGGCGCGCGTGGATCTCGACGGTCGAGGGCTGGGGCCTGGCCGACCCGCTGGCGGCGGTCCTGGGCTCGGCCGCGCTGGTCGCCCGGGGCCCGAAGGCGACCGGCGCGATCCGGCAGTGTGGAATGCGCGAAACCTATTCGCCGCCGTCGGAGTCCTCGACCGAGCTGCTGTCCTGGCTCCTGGCCCGGGACCTGGCCGGCACCCGGATCGCGGTCCAGCTGCACGGCAGCGCCGACACCGCCTTCCTGGACGCGCTGCGCGGCGCCGGCGCCGACGTGGTCCCGGTCCCGGTGTACCAGTGGGGCGCGCCGCAGGACACGACCGCGGTCGGCCGCCTGGTGGAGGCGGTGGTACGGCGACAGGTGCACGCGGTGGCGTTCACCTCGGCGCCCGGCGCGGCGGCGTTCCTGGCCGCGGCCGAGAACGACGGCAGCCTGACCCGGGTGGTGGACGCGATGCAGGCGGACGTCCTGGCGGCCTGCATCGGACCGGTCTGCGCGGCGCCTCTGGAGCCACACGGCATCACCCCGGTGTGGCCGGACCGCGGACGGCTCGGCTCCCTGGCCCGGGTGATCACCCAGGAACTGCCGCCCCGAGTCCGCCGCCGGCTGAACACCCCCGGCCGCGACATCGTGGTCCAGGGCAACGCGGTCCTGATCGACGGCCGCGCGGTCCCCCTGTCGCCGCTGCCGGCCGGCGTCCTGCGCGAGCTGGCCCGCCAGCCCGGACGCGTACTCAGCCGCGCCGAGCTGCTGCGCCGGGTCTGGACCGGCATGCGGCGCGACGAGCACGCGGTCGAGGCGACGGTCGCCCGGCTGCGGACCTCGCTCGGGGAGCACGCGGACGTGGTGGCGACGGTGACGAAGCGGGGGTACCGGCTGGCGGTGGATCCGAGCTGAGGATGGCGGGGCGGGGCGGGGCCGGCGGCTGGCAGCCAGGGGTCGGCTCGGCGGTCGAGTCTGCGGTCTGCGGTCTGCGGTCGGCCCGAATAATCCAAGGTCCGCATCCCCGATCGCTGGCATCCTGCCAAGGTGACCTCGCTCAGCTTCACCTCCATCCCCGCCCCCGACCACCCGGTCCCCGACCAGATCCGCCAGACCGCCGCCGGCCGCCCGATCCTGCCGGTCTGGCACAACGAGGGCGCCACCACCTTCCGCCTCGGCGAGGGTCCGGCCGCCCGCTTCGCGAAGTGGGCGCCGGCCGGCAGCGGCGTGGATCTGGCCGGTGAGGCGGCGCGGATGCGGTGGGCCGGGGCGTTCGTGACCGTGCCGCGGGTGCTGGAGCAGAACTCGGATTCGCAGGGTGCGTGGCTCGTCACCGCCGCGCTCGACGGCGACATGGCCGTGACCGACCGGTGGAAGCAGGATCCGGCGACCGCCGTCCGGGTCATCGGCGAGGCCCTGCGCGGCCTCCACGACGCGCTGCCCGTCGCCGAGTGCCCGTTCAGCGCCTCGGCCCAGGAGCGGGTCGCCGAGGCCGAGCGCGCCGCCGCCGGGCGTGCGCACCGCACGCTGCACCCCGACTTCGCCGGCCTGGCGCCGGCCGACGCGCTCAAGCGGGTGGCCGACATCCCGCCGGTGGACCTGCTCGTGGTCTGCCACGGCGACACCTGCGCCCCGAACACCCTGCTGTCCGCCGACGGCCGTTTCGCCGGGCACGTGGACCTCGGCGCGCTCGGCGTCGCGGACCGCTGGTCGGACCTGGCGATCGCCACCTGGTCGACGACCTGGAACTACGGCCCAGGCTGGGAGGAGCCGCTGCTCGACGCGTACGGGATCGACCCCGACCCCGAGCGCACCGAGTACTACCGGCTGCTGTGGGAGGTCGGCCCCTGAGCCGATGCGGGGGCCGCCGCCGGAGCAGTCGCAGGACCCTGAATCGCGATCCGCCACCGCTCCACCAGCAGCGGCACCAGCACGTTCCGCCAGATCTCCAGATCGACCTGCCCACTGGTCATCCCGCCGCGCGCCAGCTCCTCGCGGTAGATCCGGTCCGTGGTCTGGTCCTGCAGGTCGTTCCCGGCAAGCCAGCGGAACGCGGAGCGCAGGATCTCGACCAGGTCTTTCTCGGAGCTGGGCAGGACCCGTTTGGCCAGCATGGTGCGCATGGACCGCCACAGATACGGATCCCCGCGCAGGCCCCACGTCGCCGGTTCCGGGTCGAAGAGGTCGCCGATCGTGCCGACCGGCGCGTGGCCATCGATCATGTCGCCAAAGTTCCTTCAGTCGCCGCGTCTACCGCAGATCTTCCCGAATCTGCGCGGCGCTCACAACCCGCGCGCGGCTGAAAGTCGGCGAAGAATCCGGTAGCGTCGAAACCGTGAACACCGGACCGGCCTCGCGCCACGCACGGATCGGCGACCCGGTGGCAGGCTGATCGCCCGTCGGGTACGCCAGGGGCCCTCCCGGCGCCCGGCACGCGGACCTCCCAGCAACTCGTGCACCCACCAACCACGAGTCCTGCTGAACCCGAACCCTCGGAGAGGTCACACCGCATGCCCGCGACGTTCAACCACACCATCATCGCCGCCAAGGACCGCCAGGAATCGGCCCGCTTCTTCCGCGAACTGCTCGAAGCCGCCGAAGCACCGTCCTGGGGCCCGTTCACCAACATCCAGCTCGCCGACGGCGTCCTGCTCCAGTTCGCCGAGCCGCCGGTCGAGATCCAGATGCAGCACTACGCCTTCCTGCTCGACGACGAGCACTTCGACCGTGCCCACCGGCGCCTGTGCGAGGACGGCGTCACCCACTGGGCCGACCCGCAGATGACCAAGCCCGGCGAGATCAACCACGAGCACGGCGGCCGCGGCGTCTACTTCCTGGACCCGGCCGGCCACGGGATCGAGCTGATCACGCGGCCCTACTTGTAGAGACGGCCCGCATCGTTCGAACACTTGTGCGACACTGGGGGCGTGACGAGAGAACGACGCTATTTCGGTCTTGATCACCCGCGACTGGTCCTCACCCTCCTGCGGACCCTGGTCCACGAAGGACCCGTCGTGATGGCCATGAGGAACAACGCCCTGGGCCTCAACGTCCATCAGGACGGCCCGGGATCGGACGTCCGCGAAACGCTTCTGTCGGCCGTCCAGCTGCTCGCGGCCCTGGCGCAGGACAACGCAGCGGCCACCGGCCGGACCTTGGAAGAGGTCGTCGACGAGCTGTCGATCAAGTTCGAGCTGGCCAACATGCGACCGTCGGGCTTGGACGACCTCGAGCCGTAGCCGCGTGGTCCCGTGGCCCCGTGGTCCCGTAGCCCGGTGGCCGCCGTAGCCGCCGCGGCGGCGCCGATCAGCCCCTCATCAGCACCCTGATCAGCGCCGCCGCAACCCGTCGAACACCAAGTGCGTCACCGCCGACGCGACGTCGTCCGCGGACCACCGCCCGGGCCCGGGCCGGTACCACTCCACGACCGAGTTCACCATCCCGAACACCAGCCGCGAGGCCAGCCGCGGATCCAGGTCCGTGCGCAGCGCCCCGGCCGCCGCCGCGCGCTCCACGAAGCCCGCCAGCCGCTGGTCGATCTCGCGGCGCCGGGCCTGCGCGGCCCGCTCGGTCTCGGTGTTGCCGCGCACGCGCAGCAGCAGCGTCACGTACGGCAGCTCCTCGACCAGGATCTGCACCGCGCGGAACACCGCCTGCTCCACCCGGTCCAGCTCCCCGGCGTCCGGGAGCGCCTCCAGGGTGTCCAGCGAGGCGTTCAGCGCGTCCAGGGCCCGGTTGACGCCGCGGGTGAGCAGCTCCTCCTTGCCCTTGACGTGGTGGTAGATCGACGATTTCGTGATCCCCGCCGCCCGCGCCAGATCCTCCATGCTGGTGCCGTCGTAGCCGCGCTCGTTGAACACGGCGACGGCGACTTCCAGCAGGGAGTCGGGCGTGTAGGTGGTGCGCCGGGAAGAGACGCTCATGTGTGGTCGCCCCGCATGTCGAGGATGCGTTGGGCCTTGCCCTGCGAGCGCTCCAGGCCGCCGGGGTCCAGCACGTCAACGGTGATGGTGACGCCGAACCTCTCCTTCACCCCGGACGCCAGCCGCCCGGCCGCCGCGGCCCGGTCGACCACCGCGTCCCGGGCCTCGACCCGCACGCACAGCTCGTCGAGCCGCCCGGGGCGGGTCAGGACGCAGACGAAGTGCGGCGCCAGCCCGGCCACGGTCAGCAGCTCCTCCTCGATCTGGCTGGGGAAGAGGTTGACGCCGCGCACGATCATCATGTCGTCGCTGCGCCCGGTGATGCGCTCCATCCGCCGCATCGGCCGGCTCAGGCCCGGCAGCAGCCGGGTCAGGTCGCGGGTGCGGTAGCGGACGATCGGCATGGCCTGCTTGGTCAGGGAGGTGAAGACCAGCTCGCCCTTGGCACCGTCCGGCAGCACCTCGCCGGTGGCCGGATCGACGATCTCGGGATAGAAGTGGTCCTCCCACAGGTACGTGCCGTCCTTCTCGGCGACGTCCTCGTTGCCGACGCCGGGCCCCATCACCTCGGAGAGTCCGTAGATGTCCACGGCGTGCGCCCCGAGCCGCTCCTCGATCTCGGCCCGCATCGCGTCGGTCCACGGCTCGGCGCCGAGCACCGCGACGCGCAGCGAGGTCGAGGCCGGGTCGATGCCCTGCCGCTCCATCTCGTCGACGATCGCCAGCAGATAGGACGGCGTCACACAGATGACGTCGGGCTCGAAGTCCTGGATCAGCTGCACCTGCCGGGCCGTCTGTCCGCCGGAGATCGGGATGACGGTGCAGCCCAGCGCCTCGGCGCCGTAGTGCACGCCGAGGCCGCCGGTGAACAGGCCGTAGCCGTAGGCGACGTGGACCCGGTCGCCGGGCCGGACCCCGGCGGCCCGCAGCGAGCGCGCGCCGACGGCGGCCCAGTTCTCCAGGTCCGTCGCGGTGTAGCCGACGACGGTGGCCTTACCGGTCGTCCCCGACGAGGCGTGGATCCGCGCGACCTGCTCCCTGGGCACGGCGAACATGCCGAACGGGTAGTTGTCGCGCAGGTCCTTCTTCGCCGTGAAGGGGAAGTGCTTCAGGTCGGCCAGTTCTTTGAAGTCCTGCGGATGCACGCCGGCCGCGTCGAACGCCGCGCGGTAGTGCGGGACGTTGGCGTAGGCGTGGTTCAGCGTCCAGGCCATCCGCTCGGTTTGCAGAGCCCTGAGTTCCTCGACAGAAGAGCGCTCGGCGTCATCGAGTTCCCGCGCGGAGATGTCAGGAAGCGAACTCATGCCGCACGCTCCAGCAGCACCGCGATCCCCTGCCCCACGCCGATGCACATCGTGGCCACGGCGTACCGCGCCTGGCGTTCGTCCAGCTCCAGCGCGGCGGTCAGCGCCAGACGCGCGCCGGACGCGCCGAGCGGGTGGCCCAGGGCGATGGCGCCGCCGTTGGGGTTGACGTGCTCGGCGTCGTCGGGGAGTCCCAGTTCCCTGAGACACGCCAGCGACTGCGCGGCGAAGGCCTCGTTCAGCTCGACGACGTCGATGTCGCCGATCCCCAGCTTCGCGCGCTCCAGCAGGCCGCGGGTCGCCGGCACCGGGCCGATGCCCATGATGCGCGGCTCGACGCCGGCGGTGTGCGAGGTGACGACCTTGGCCAGCGGCGTGAGGCCGTACCGCTCGACGGCCTCGCCGGAGGCGACCAGCAGCGCCACGGCGCCGTCGTTGACGCCGGAGGCGTTGCCGGCGGTGACGGTACCGCCCTCGCGGAACGGCGTGCCGAGCTTGGCCAGCGCCTCCAAGGAGGTGCTGCGCGGGTGCTCGTCCTGGTCGACGACGAGCGGGTCGGCCTTGCGGCGCGGGATGCTGATCGGGCTGATCTCCTTGGCCAGGCGGCCGTTCGCCTGCGCCCGCAGCGCGCGCTCCTGGGAGCGGAGCGCGAAGGCGTCCTGGTCCTCGCGGCCGACGTGGAAGTCCGCGGCGACGTTCTCGGCGGTCTCGGGCATGGAGTCGATGCCGTACTGCTTCTTCATCAGGGGATTGACGAAGCGCCAGCCTATGGTGGTGTCGAAGACGTCCGCGCTGCGGGCGAAGGCGGTGTCGGCCTTGCCCATCACGAACGGCGCCCGCGACATGGACTCCACCCCGCCGGCCACCACGATGTCCGCCTCGCCGAGCCGGATCTGCCGCGCGGCCTGCACCAGCGCCTCCAGCCCCGAACCGCACAGCCGGTTCACGGTCGCGCCCGGGACCGTCACCGGCAGCCCGGCCAGCAGCAGCGCCATGCGCGCCACGTCGCGGTTGTCCTCGCCGGCCTGGTTGGCATCGCCGAGGAAGACCTCGTCCACGGCCGCGCCGGGGATCTGCGGGACACCGGCGAGCAGTTCGCGGATGGTGTGCGCGGCCATGTCATCGGGACGGACCGGGGCCAGCGCGCCGCCGTAGCGGCCGAAGGGGGTGCGGGTGCCGGTGACGAGGTAGGCGTCGGTCATGCTGGGTCCTTGTCCGGTGTGGCGGGGTCCTGGTCGGGGTCCTCGTCGGGGTGCTGGTCGGGGTGCTGGGCCGCGTGGTGTGCGGCGGCCTTTCGGAGCGCGTCGAGCACGGCCTGTCCGCGGTATTCGGTCAGGCGGCTCTCAAGCGGCCGGTCCATGAGCCGGTCGGCGTGGGCGAGCTGGCGCAGCAGCGGCGAGGCGCGGTAGCGGCCGTCGCGGTAGACGTCCTCAAGGTTGTCGAGGACTTCACAGACGTAGCCGAAGCCCAGGTCCTCGCCCCACTCCAGCGGCCCCTTGGGGTAGTTGACCCCGAGCTTCATCGCGGTGTCGATGTCGTCTTCTTCCGCGTCGCCACGGTACAGCGCGTCCACGGCCTCGTTGACGAGCCGCGCGACGGTCCGGGTCACCACCATGCCGGGGACGTCCTCCAGCACCACGACCTTCTTGCCCTGGCTCTGGAAGGCCGCGATCACCGCGGTCAGCGCCACGTTCGGGGTGTCGGCCGCCGGGGCGAGGGCGACCGTCGGCATGCCGTCCGGGTCCAGGGCGAGGTCCACCAGGATCCGGCCGTCGCCGTAGGAGGTCGCGGTCTTGCCGTGGCTGCGGTGCAGCAAAGGCATGCGGGTCTTCACCAGCTCGTGCGCCTCCGCGTAGTTCGGCGCGGGCTTCTCCACATCCTCGCCGTACTCATAGAACCCGCGGCCGCTCTTACGGCCCAGCCGCTTCGCCGCGACGTGCTCCTTCTGCGTCCACGCCGGGGTGTAGCGCGGGTCGTAGCCGGTCGCCTCCCACACCGAGGTGGACACGGCCAGGTTCACGTCGAGCCCGATCATGTCCATCAGCTCGAACGGCCCCATCTTGAAGCCGCCGCTCTCGCGCAGGACCGCGTCGATGGTCGCGAAGTCGGCCGCCTGCTCCTCGGAGGCGCGCAGGGCCTCGGCGTAGAAGGGGCGTGCGACGCGGTTGACGATGAAGCCGGGGGTGGAGCGGCAGCGGACCGTCGTCTTGCCCCACGCCTCGGCCAGCTCGGCCACGGCCGCGCTGACGTCGGGGTCGGTGGCCAGGCCGTCGACGATCTCGACCAGCGGCATCAGCGGCGCCGGGTTGAAGAAGTGCATGCCGACCAGGCGCTCGGGCTCGCGCAGGCCGCCGGCGATGGCGCTGATGGACAGCGAGGAGGTGTTGGTGGCCAGCAGGCAGTCGGCGCCGACGACGTCCTCCAGGCCGGCGAACAGCTTCTGCTTGACGCCCAGGTCCTCGATCACCGCCTCGACCACGAGGGCGGCGTCCTTCAGGGCGTCCAGCGCGGTGATCGCGGACAGCCGGTCCTTGGCCGCTTGAGCTTCCTCAGCAGCGATCCTGCCCTTGGCCGCGAGCGAGTCCAGGCGCTTGCCGATGCCCGCGACGGCGCGCTCGGCGGCTCCCTCGACCGCGTCGTAGACCGCGACCGGATGCCCGGCCTGCACGGCCAACTGGGCGATCCCGGCGCCCATCGTGCCGGCGCCGATCACTCCCACGAGTGATGCGCTCGCCTCGCTCCCCACCATCGGATCATCGCTCCTTCGCAGGCTGGGGCAACCAGGGGGTGTCCCACCCTGGAACCGACCGACCGTTCGGTTTACTCTAGATCCCGTCAGGGCCGCCACACCAGCATTCCGGGAG
This sequence comes from Catenulispora sp. GP43, assembly GCF_041260665.1. Lineage (NCBI taxonomy): Bacteria > Bacillati > Actinomycetota > Actinomycetes > Catenulisporales > Catenulisporaceae > Catenulispora > Catenulispora sp. GP43. Next base: position 646,258 of record NZ_JBGCCT010000002.1, read on the forward strand.
TCGATGATGACCGCCACGGCCGAGCAGTTCTCCGTCCGCCACCGCGAAACCCTCGATCGGGCGGTGGAGGCGATTCGCGAACGGGCGTTCTGGACGCCCTACCCGGAGATCCCCAAGGCCTACGGCGAGGAGGCCGCCACCGCCGGCAAGCTGGCCTACGAGGGCTACCTGGACCGGCCGTTCCCGCTGGCCCAGCCCGGGACCGACGAGCTGGTCGGCGGCGAGAGGTCGCCGTACGGCGTGGCGCTGGGCGTCACCTACCCGCACCCGGACCTGGACGTGCTGCTGCCGGCGATGCAGGCGGCGATGCCCAAGTGGCGCGACGCCGGCCCCGAGGCCCGGGCCGCGGTGCTGATCGAGGCGCTGGCCCGGCTCAACACCCGCACCCACGAGATCGCGCACGCCGTGCACCACACCTCCGGCCAGGCGTTCGGCATGGCGTTCCAGGCCGGCGGCCCGCACGCGCAGGACCGCGGCCTGGAGGCCGTGGCCTACGCCTACGCCGCGCAGACCGCGCAGGTCGCGGCGGCCGAGTGGGAGAAGCCGCAGGGGCCCAAGCCGGCGCTGCACATGACCAAGAAGTTCACCGCCGTCCCGCGCGGCATCGGCCTGGTCATCGGCTGCAACACCTTCCCGACCTGGAACAGCTACCCCGGCCTGTTCGCCTCGCTGGCCACCGGCAACGCGGTGGTCGTCAAGCCGCACCCGAACGCGGTCCTGCCGCTGGCGATCTCGGTGGCGATCCTGCGCGACACCCTGGCCGAGGCCGGCTTCGACCCGGACCTGGTGGCCCTGGCGGTGGAGAAGCCGGGCGAGGGGCTGGCCAAGACGCTGGCGCTGCGGCCGGAGATCCGCATCATCGACTACACCGGCTCCACCGAGTTCGGCGTCTGGCTGGAGCGCAACGCGCCGCAGGCCGTGGTCTACACCGAGAAGGCCGGCATCAACACGGTGATCGTGGACTCGGTGGACGACTACAAGGGCATGCTGGGCAACCTGGCCTTCTCGTTCTCCCTGTACAGCGGCCAGATGTGCACCACCCCGCAGAACATCTTCGTCCCGCGCGAGGGCATCACCGTCGCCGGCGAGCACAAGTCCTTCGACGACTTCGCCGCCGACCTGGCCGGCGCCGTGGACAAGCTGCTCGGCGACGACGCCCGCGCCAACGCCCTGCTCGGCGCGGTGTGCAACCCCGGCGTGGCGGACCGCCTGAAGCAGGCCGAGTCGGTCGGCAAGACCGTCCTGGCCTCCCGCCCCGTGGCCAACGCCGAATACCCCGCCGCCGAGGTCCGCACCCCGCTGATCGCCGCGATCGACGTCGCCGACACCGAGGTCTACACCGGCGAGTGGTTCGGCCCGATCAGCTTCCTGATCGCCGCCGACAGCACCGAGCAGGCCGTGGAGACCTTCCGCACGACGGTCCGCGACCACGGCGCCATCACCGCGGCGGTGTACTCCACCGACGACGAGGTCATCGCCAAGACCGAGGACGCCGCCCTGGACGCCGGCGTGAACCTGTCGGTCAACCTCACCGGCGGGGTGTACGTGAACCAGAGCGCGGCCTTCTCCGACTTCCACGCCACCGGGGCGAACCCGGCGGCCAACGCGGCGCTGTCGGACCTGGCTTATGTGGCTAGCCGGTTCCGGGTGGTGCAGTCGCGGCGGCACATCTAGAGATGCCGCAATGGTCCGGGACTGTTCGAGGACGGCCCCGGACCATCACGGGTGCTGGAGGTCGACGAAGCCCCGCTCCGCCAGGGCGGCGACGGCGGCTTCGATCCCCGCGCGCGTGACCGTCGGCAGCACGACGATGCCCGGTTCGGCGAAGAATCCGAGCCGCCGCATGTCATCCGAGATCGACTGCATGAGCCTGGCCTGGTCGTAGAAGGTCACCGTCCGCTCGCCACCGTCCCAGACGATCTTCGCTTCGAGCCAGCCCTTGGCCTCCTGCAGGGCCCAGTCGCCCTCGTCCATCTCGGCCGGGAACGCGATGCGGTAGCTCATCTCGGCATCCTGGCAGAGCAGTGGCCAACCCACGCCGGCCGGGCCAGACTGCCCCCATGAACGCTGAGCCCCCTGCCGTCGAACCCCCGGCCGTCCGCGTAGAGAAGAACGGCCCGGTCACCACCGTCATCCTGCACCGGCCCGCGGTCCGCAACGCCGTGGACCCGGCGACGGCCGCCGCGCTGCTGGCCGCGTTCCAGGACTTCGAGAAGGACGCCGAGGCGCATGTCGCGGTGTTCTACGGTGACGGCGGGACATTCTGCGCCGGGTTCGATCTCAAGGCTCTGACCGCCGGGGCGGTGCCGGCCGGGATGCTCGCGTACGGGGACGGGCCGATGGGGCCCTCGCGGCTGCGGCTGTCCAAGCCGGTGATCGCGGCGGTGGCCGGGCACGCGGTGGCCGGCGGGCTCGAGCTGGCGCTGTGGTGCGACCTGCGGGTGGTGGAGGACAGCGCGGTGTTCGGTGTCTTCTGCCGGCGGTGGGGGGTGCCGCTGGTGGACGGCGGGACGGTGCGGCTGCCGCGGCTGATCGGCCACAGCCGCGCCATGGACATGATCCTCACCGGGCGCGCGGTGCCCGCCGACGAGGCCCTGGCCTGGGGGCTGGCCAACCGGGTGGTGCCCGACGGGACCGTCCGGGAGGCCGCCGAGGCGCTGGCCGCCGAGATCGCCGCGCTGCCGCAGCTGTGCCTGCGCGAGGACCGCATGTCGGCCCTCGAACAGGACGGCCTGGAGGAAGAGGCGGCGCTGCGCAACGAGCTGCGGCACGGGCAGGTGTCGCTGGCCGAGTCGGTGTCCGGGGCGCAGCGGTTCGCCGACGGGGCGGGGCGGCACGGGGCTTCGGCGAGTTAGGCGGCGGGGCGGGCGGCGGGTCACGCGGCAGACCAGGCGGCGGGTGGGGCAGCGGGCCAGGCGGCGAACCAGGTGAATCGGCGCGATATCCGCTTCGCCCCGCGACCGCCACAACCTACTGTGGCTCGATGACCGCTCACGTGATCATCCTCAATGGCGGCTCCAGCTACGGCAAGACCAGCATCACGCGCTACCTGCAGGCCGCGTTGCCGGACGCGTGGCTGGCCTTCGGCATCGACGGCTTCGTCGACGCCCTCCCGCCCCGGATGCTCGCCGCCGACGCCGGGCTGCAGATCGGCGATGGCGGCGAGGTCAGTGTCGGGGCCGACTTCCACATGCTGGCGGCCGCCTGGATGGCCGGCGTCGCGGCCACCGCGCGCGCCGGTGCGAAGGTCGTCGTGGACGACGTCTTCCTCGGGGGTGCGGTGTCGCAGCAGCGGTGGGAGCGGGCCCTCGGCGATCTGGACGTGCTCTGGGTCGGCGTCCGCTGCGACGGCCGGGTCGCCGCGGATCGCGAGAGCCTGCGTGGCGACCGCACGCCGGGGATGGCCGAACTCCAGGCGGACCTCGTCCACCGCGGAGTCCGCTACGACCTGGAGGTCGACACCACCGACGCCGCGGCCGCCGACTGCGCCCGGATCATCGCCGCCCGCGTCAGCTGAGCTCGGACCCGGCCCGCGACAGCTGAGAGCGGCCCCCGGTCATTCAGCCTTCAGCCGACTCCGACAACCGCATGGCCAGCAGCATCCCCGGCCACTCCCCGTCCCCGACCGGTACCGTGAACTCCTGCACCCGCGTGAACCCGTACCGCTCGTACACCTTCACCAGGTTCCCGTCCTCGCCGGCCCAGCAGTCCACCCGCAGCAGGTCGATCCCCCGCTCGGCCGCCTCCTGCTTGGCACGCTCGATCAGGGCGCGTCCGGTACCGCGGCCGGCGTGCTTGCGGGAGGTGATCAGGAAGTTGACGTACAGCTCCCGCTCCTCGGCGTCCGGTACGTAGGGCTGGCGCTCCTCGGTGATCACCATGATGCCCAGCGGCATGCCGTCCTCGTCCTCCAGGACCCGCATCCCGCCGGTGTCGGCCCGTTGCAGGAACCCCTCGCGCCGCTTCTCGTTGCCGGTCCAGGGCTCGGTGCCCCACTGCTGGGTGTTGCCCCGGGCGTTCATCCATGCCACGGCCTCGTCGCCGAAGGCCAGGAAGGCCGGGACGTCGTCCCGGCCGCCTACTCGAATCCGCATGATCCCCTTCCTAGCAAAGAGTTCACGTGAATGCGCATCGGATATGGCCGCTGTTCACCGTGCCCTCCGGCCGGGGCTGTACAACTCCGCTCCATGAGAATCTACCTCGCGTCCAAGCGACGCCTCGCGGTCTCGGCGGTCGCGCTGGCCGTCGGCTCGGCCGTCCTGGTCCCGGCCACCGCCATGGCCGCCGGGCGGCACCACGGCGGCCGGCCGACCACCTGGACCCTGTCCGGGCAGGTCGCTCCGGCCACGCTCAAGGGCGGACCGTGGACGCTGGGCCAGACCCCGGCCACGTACGGCTCCCCGACGGCCGGGTACTGCGACGCCTCCGGGAAGGTCACCCGCAATCCGGGGACCGAGCTCTTCCAGCCGGCCTACTTCCCGAACGTCACCGGCAGCGGCCAGCACCTGACCGGCTTCTTCGACTACCGGCCCAAGGACACCGACGAGGCGGTCCTGGCGGCCAAGTCCGACGACGGCGGCAAGACCTGGACCTACCAGGGCCAGGCGCTGGAGTCGCAGCAGGGCCAGTGCCCCTCGCCGGCGCTGAACGACGACGGCCAGGGCCACCCGACCGTGCTGCACGTGGGCGGCAAGGACTTCCTGTACACGCTGACCCGCCCGACCGCCGACACCCCCGGCTCGCAGCTGCTGGTCCACCGGGTCGACGCCGACGCCAGGAACCCGCTGGCCAAGCTGCCCTCGGCGCAGGCCGTCGGCACCGGCGCCACGACGACGCTGACCGCCGCCGTGACCCTGCCGGCGGCCACCATCCCGGCCGCCGACACCTCGGCGTTCGAGATCCCGGGCACGGTCCGGATCCAGACCTCGGCCGGCATCCAGGACGTGCGCTGCACCGACTCCACCGCGACCACGTTCACCGGCTGCACCGGCGGCACCGGCTCGGCGGTCAGCGGCGCGGCGGCCACCACCTACCCGGTGGTGCCGGCGAACACCCAGGCCACCACCGGCCTGATCTCCCCCGACGGCATCCTCGGCGTGCTGCCGAACCGGGACGGCCGTTCGGTGACGGTGCTCTACGTCGAGAAGCAGCTGGACTACTTCAAGACCGCCGACCAGGCCAACGCCTGCGCCGTCCCGTTCGCCACGCTGAACCAGATCGGCGAGGGCAAGAACAAGGCGCCGTACTACGGCAACAACGAGGACCGCTCCACGGTCCGCAGCGCCACCACGACCGACGGCATCCACTTCACCGACAACGGTCCGGTCAACGGCCTCGGCGACAACGAGAGCACCAGCGCGACCGCGACCCGGTTCGTCAGCCCCTCGGGCACCGTGGTGCGCAACCCCGACGGCACCCTGGGCCTGTTCTACGCCGCCGGCAACTGCTACGACGGCGACAGCGACGGCTTCCACTACATCGGCTACGCCACCAGCAAGGACGGCGTGAACTGGACGATCGTCGACGGCTTCACCAACCCGCTGCTGTCGGTGGACACCACCTTCCCGAAGACCGCCCCCGCGCTGTACTACAGCGGGCGCATCTACGGCCCGCAGGTCGTCCTGGGCCACGACGGCAAGACCGCGACCATGGTCTTCGCCGGCTACCGCACCCCCAAGCCGCTGCCCAAGCCGGGCACCGCGCTGGGCACCGACCCGTCCGCGCTGTACACCGTCGGCGCGAACGACCTGGCCAGCTACCGCAGCATCCTGACGGTCACGCTGACCACCAAGTAAGAATCCTCAGTTACGAATAAGACAACTTATTCACAGGGGTCGCGGTCCGGGAACATTCCCGGACCGCGCCGCCGTTTGTGCGGTCATGGAGCCGTTGGAAATCATGGGGGCGCTGCTCACCACCGAAGGCCGTGACGACCCCTATCCCCTCTACGACCAGGCTCACCGGCTGGGCTCGGTCATCGACGCGGCGGACGGCTTCGTGATGGTCCCGTCCTACGACCAGTGCAACCAGGTGCTGCGCAACGCCTCGTTCGGGGTCTGGGACGTCGAGTGGCGCGGCCGGGTCTGGGACGACGAGCAGCAGCGCCGGCCCTCGCTGCGCAGCATGGAGCGCTCGGTCATCTACACCAACGCCCCCGACCACGGCCGTATGCGTTCCCTGATCTCCTCGGTGTTCACCCCGCGCCGGGTCGCGGCGCTGGAGCCGGCCATCGAGCGGGCCGTCGAGGCGCTGCTGGACCGGCTGGCCGAAGCCGGTGCGGACGGTGCGGCCGTGGACCTGATGGACGACTTCGCCTATCGGCTCCCGGTCTCAGTGATCTGCGACCTGCTGGGCATCCCGCCGGCGGACCGGGAGACCTTCCGGGTCCTGGCCACCGAACTGGCCGCGGTCCTGGACTTCGTCGACGACCTGAGCCGGCTGGACGGGGCGGACGCGGCCTGGCTGGAGCTGGAGCTGTACTTCGGCGGGCTGCTCGCCGAGCGGCGCATGCGGCCGCAGGACGACCTCGTCAGCGCTCTGATAGCGGTCTGCGACGCCGACGACTCGCGGCTGAGCGCGGCCGAGCTGCTGTGCAACCTGGCTCTGCTGCTCATCGCCGGGTTCGAGACCACGGCGAACCTGTTCGGCAACGGCGTCCGGCTGCTGTTCGAGCACCCGGAGGTCGGCGCGGGGCTGCGGAACGGGGATCTGCGCTACGCCGGCTTCGCCGAGGAGGTGCTGCGCTACGACTCGCCGGTGCAGATGACGACGCGCATCGCGCTGACCGACGGCCTGTCGGTCGGCGACGTCCCGGCGCCGGCCGGAACGGAGGTCGCGGTGATGATCGGCGCGGCGAACCGGGACGCGCGGCGCTATGAGGACCCTGAGCGCTTCGATCCCACCCGGACCGAGATAGGCCCGCTGAGCTTCGGGGCCGGGCCGCATTTCTGTGTCGGATCGATACTGGCGCGGACCGAGGCGGCGATCGGGTTCCCGCGTCTGCTGGCCCGGTTCCCGGCGCTGGCCCCGGCCGGGGAACCGACCCGGAACCAGCGGTTTATCCTTCGCGGGTACGAGCGCCTGCCTGTTACGGTGACTTGAGTTTTTCCGCTTTCCGGGGGGATGCCATGACGCCTGTTGACGACGACTTCCAGCACGGCACCGTCCTGCTGTCCGGCATCGTCGGCTCCACCGCCTACGGCCTGGCCGGCCCGGACTCGGACGTGGACCGCCTCGGCATGTTCGCGGCCCCGACACTGAGCCTGCTGGGCCTGCACACCCCGCGCGACAGCCACGTCACCACGAGCCCGGACGTGACCTTCCACGAGGCGGCCAAGCTGGCCCGCCTGGCGCTGGGCGGCAACCCGACGGCCTCGGAACTGCTGTGGCTCCCCGACGACCTGTACGAGCGGCGCACGCCCCTGGGCGACGAGGCGATCAGCCTGCGCACGGCCTTCCTGTCCGCGCCGCGCGTGCACGACGCCTACCTCGGCTACGCCACCCAGCAGTTCCGCAAGCTGCTGTCCCGCGACCCCTCCTGGACGCACCGCAAGATCGCCAAGCACGCCCGCCATCTGATGCGGCTGGTGAACCAGGGCCACGAGCTCTACACCACCGGCCACGTCACCATCCGCCTGCCCGATCCCGAGCGCTACCACGCCTTCGGCGAGAGCGTGGCCGCCGACCCCGACGCCGCCCGCCCCTTCATGGCCGACGCCGAGGAGCGCTTCGCGACGGCCCGCACGGTGCTGCCGAGGGAGCCGGAGAGCGCGGCGGCCGAGGACTGGCTGCTGCGGGTGCGGAAGGCTTTCTGGGAGGGCTGACGGCTTGCGGCTTGCGGCTTGCAGCGCCGGTCGCCGGTCGCCGGTCGCCGGTCGCCGACATCTCAGCGGAAAGCCCCAGCGCCTCACAGCTCAAGCGCGTCCATGAACTTCTGCCCGAGACCGGGATCCTCCGGAAGATCGAGCGCGGTGGTCAAGGCCGCGGCCCACCCGTGGCAGAAGAGCGACAGTCCGTCGTGGACCCGCAGCCCTCTGGCAGAAGCCTGCGATCGCGCGGCCCGCAGCATGTGCAGATCGCCGCGGTAGTTCAGCTCCCACACGACGCCGCCCACCGGGAACGCCACCGCGTCGGTCACCGGCGAACCGGGCCGGTCCTTGCCCGACCCGGTCGCGTTGACCACCAGCGCCCCCGGCGCCAGCGCCGCGATCTCGGCGTCGAACGGCCCGTCCGCCGCCTCGGCGTCGACCTGCGGGCTGTCGAGCACCGCGCGCAGCCTGGCCACCGCCGCCGGCTCCCGATCGACGAACCGCAGCCGACCGGTGTGCCCCCGCCGCAGCAGGTACTCCCCGAGCGCGATCGCCGTCCCGCCGCTGCCCAGGCACAGCAGCTCGCCGTCGCGATCCGGCCAGATCTCCTCGACGACCCGGCCCACCGAGATCGGATCGCGCGCGTACCCGTGAAGCCGCCCGCCGTCGTTCCGGATCGAATTGATCTCCCGGCACTGCCGCGCGAGGGGATCAAGCTCCTCGAAGGCGTCGGCCGCGGCGGCGAACAGCCCCACCTTGTGCGACGTGACCACCGCGCCGAGCACCGAGGGCTCGCGCAGCCCGTCCAGAACCGCCCGGTACACCTGCGCCGAGGCTCCCACCGGGACGTCGACCCCGGCCACCTCGGCCTCGATCCCCAGTACCCGGGCCCAGTGCGGAAAAGCCGTGTGGATCAGCGATGCGCCGGTCGAGACGCCGACGAACCTCACCTCGGCCATGCCGCCGCCCTTCACCGCTGTGCCGTCAGAATCGGCTGGTAGTAACCGGAATCCGGCGGCTCGATCCACCGCACGTCCCGGAACCCGACCGCCGTCGCGAACTCAGCGAGCTCCGCGCGCCGCAGAGCCCAGTACGTCGCGCGCCGGACCCGCACGTCCCACTTCTCGGGCCCGGTCGGCACCAGTTGGAAGTGTTCCAGGTCGTACCGCTCGCCGTCGGGGTGCCAGTGCCACAGCTGGAAGGCGATCGCGCGTCCGGCCTCCTGCTCCGAGACCTGCGGCGAGGTCGTCGTGGGGCGCTTGGCGCGCAGTTCGTCGTAGTCGCGGACGGTCAGCACCAGCAGTCCGCCGGACCGCAGCACGCGCCGCATCTCGGCCAGGCCGGCGGTCAGGGCGTCCGGCGTCAGCAGGTGCGGCACCGAGTTGTCGGCGCTCAGGACCGCGTCGAACACGCCGTCGGCGAAGGGCAGCGCGCCCATGTCGGCCGCCGCGGTGGGCAGGCTCACGCCGCGCGCGGCGGCCTCCCGCCCGGCCCGGGCCGCGGCGCGCGGGCTGAGGTCGGTGCCGATCATGCTCGCGCCGCCCAGCCGGGCCAGCCCGATGGCCTGGGTCCCGATGCCGCAGGAGCAGTCCAGCACCCGTCCGGCCGACCGCTTGGTGCCCGCCTCGATCACCGCCGAGAGCACCGAGGCCTGATAGTCCATGCTGACGTCCCAGTCCTGGAACATCAGGTGGTAGTCGTCGGCGAGTTCGTCGTAGAACGAGCGCATTCGGGCCCCCTGGTTCGCGGTTCCCCACAGCCTCACACCAAAGGCACCGGATCGTCCAACGCCTTGTCGCTGCGCCAGCGCTTCATCTCTGCGGCGGCGACGCGATGCCGCTCGGCCCGGGCCCGCGCACTCGACTGCCGGTTCCACTCCTCGGCGTGTTCGGTCTCGGCGTGTCCGCGATGGCTCGGCCGGACCGCGCCGCCACGCCCGGCGAGCCGTGCCGCTCCCCGGCGCGCGGCCGCGACGGCGTCCGCGGTCTCGTCCCGCACCGCCGCGATCAGCGGCTCGGCCGTCCCCGCGGCCATCGACGCCCGCACCTCCGGCATCATCCGCTCCAGCGCCCCGGTCCGCGTCAGCTCGACCGCCCACACCACTTCCGGCGCGGAGATCTCGGCCAGCCGCACATAGGCCCGCAGCCTCGTCTCCGGCTGCAAGTCGGAACCGGCCGCCGCCACCACCGAACGCACCCACGCGGCTTCCTCGGCCGGCGCGGCCTGCACCATCTCCAGGAACGGCTCCTCCCCGCGCAACCGCAGCAGCTCCCGCAGTCCGCGCAAGACCGCGTCCGGCTCGTCGCGCACCGCCAGGAACGCCAGCCGCCGCGCGGTCCCGCCGGCGAACTCGTGGACCTGCACCGCGCGGGTGACTTCAGGCTCCGTGTCGTGTTCGCGCACCAGGCGGGCCAGCACGCTGTCGGGCGTGAACGGGTTCTCGGCCAGCCGCATCCGCAGCGCGGTGTCCCCCAGCGACCCGAAGGCGTGCCCCACCAGCTCGCGGCACAGCGGCGCCTGCGCGGCCATGTCCAGGATCAGCGAAGCCTGCTCCCGCAACGCGGTCAGCTCCGCGGCGGAGGGCTGCTTGTGCATCGTCGCGCCGGAGGCCAGGAACGCCCGGGCGGCCAGCGGCGGGGCCAGCGCGAGCACGACGTTGGCCGCCCGCCAGCGCTGCCCGGACAGGTCCACGCCGGCGGCCTGCTCATTCGGCGTACGCCGCATCCCGCGCGCGATGACTCCGCGCCCCGAATCAGGCCTGGCCTTCACCAGCGCGGCCAATGTGCATCGCGCGGTGTCGACCTCGCGCACCATCCGGGCCCAGTACTGCGGGCCCGCGCTGTCCCCGCGAAGGATGGCCCGTGCGACGGCGTCGCCGACGGTCACGATGTCCGGCTCCATCACCAGCGTCACCGCCACCGCGGCCGGTTGCACGTGCCGCACGATCTCCGCCGGCCGGATCGTGCCCAGCCGCGCCCCGACCAGCGCCACTTCCCGCAGATAGCCGAACTCGGCCTCCGGATTGGGTCGCAGCCGGAAGCCCGCGACGGCCCGTTCGTAGTCGTCGATCGTGGGATGCGACGGCAGCGGCGGCGGCTGGGGCGGTCGGGGCGGCTGGGATCCCGGGGTGCGTCCCCGGTCTTCGACACGGTTCACGGCGATCCCTTCGCGGCCTCCCCGGCACCGTCGCCGACCGCCTCGACCAGATCGACGAGCTGCGCGTATTCCAGGGGGCCGGCTTCCATCAGCCGGCGCACCATGATCCGCCACCGGTGCGGGCTGTTGTCAAGATGCTGCCGTACCGCGTTTTCCAGCGGCCAGCTCGCCGGGTCGTCGGGATGCGGGGTCCACTGGTCGTGCGGATCCGGGACGGTCACGCCCGGGATCTCCCGCTGTGCCACGGTCTCGGCGGCCTTCAGCAGCGGTTCGGCGTCGCCGCCGGCCATCGACGCCCGGACCGCCGGCCCCACGGTGTCGACCGTCCCGGCCGCGAGCGTCGCGACGTCCCAGACCGGCTCGGGACCGGCTGCCTCGGCCAGGCGCCCGTGGAGGAGCGCCGAGGTGTCAGGCCCCAGATACCCGCCGAGTTTCTTGAGCAGGAAGTGCAGGCGCTCGGCGTCCTCGGCGGCGGCGACGAGCTGGTAGATCCGGGCCTCGCCGAGGTTCTGGACGAAGTCCGTGATCAGGGTCCAGGGGATCCCCATGCGCTCCAGGATGAAGAGCACGTCGGAGCGCAGGGCCGGATCGGCGACGTCGTGGAGCATCGCCAGCCGGGTGCGCGCCGGGTCCGCGGGATCGAGCAGCAGACGTCGCAACGCCGTGGCCGGGGCCACCCGGTTGGCCGCCAGCGCGCTGCGGGCGTCGTGCCCGACGTCGGCGGCGAGCACCCGCTCGACCAGCCCCGGGGGCAGCGGCCGCCCTTCGAGCAGGGCCAGCTCGAAGGGGTTGAGCTCTCCGGGCCCCTCGGACAGGACCTCCAGGCCCACGTGCGGCCGCGCGAAACACAGCAGCACGTTCGCGCTGGGGACGTCGTCGATCACGTCGTCGATGTCGTCCTCGTCCGGCAGGGCCTGCCTCGGGCCCAGGACGGCGGTGGAATCGACGAGCTCGGCCACGGTTCCCGTCCACACCAGCGAGCGGATCAGCAGAACAGTCCACAACGGGATGTCGTCGCCGATCCGCTTGTAGAGCAGGCTGCGCAGCGCTTCGGCCAGATCGGCGCGGCCGCGCGCAGCCGGCAGGATCTCCTCGCCGCTGCGCCAGGCCAGGTCCAGGACGGCACTGGCCGGGACGGCGTGCTCGATGACCTCCGCGGCGCTCAGCGTACCGAGGGACAGACCTCTGATGATCAGTTCTCTGATCGCCTCGACGAACTCCGGCTCCTCCTCGAAGCTCCCCCATCGCGGCCGCAGAGCGGCCACCGCCGCCGCGATCCGGTGCAGGGTGGCGACGTCGGGCCGGCCGACGTGCCAGGCCGCCGGCGGGTAGTCGGCGAGCAGCCGGCGCCGGACGTCCTCGGGGAGGTCTTCGCGCCCGGCGGCTTCGTCGAGCCCTGCGATCTGCGCCAGGAAGCGTCCGCGGTCGCCGGCGACACTCTCGTGGCCGTCGGCCAGCGCCAGCACCTCGTCCCAGTCCAGCCGCCACGACCGCGACCCGGCACCGGGCCGGTCCCAGCGCCGCACCCAGCTCTGGTCGCGCCAGCCGGGCTGGACCGCGGGGATCGGGCCGGGCAGGCCGAGCACGCGCGCCGCCGGCAACGCCAGGCTCAGATCGGCGGCGCCTGCCAGGACGCGCAGCAGTTCGAACTCGGGGTCTCCGGTGTCGGTGTCGGCCAGATGCGCCGGCGACAGCGGCAGGACCGCCGTGCCGAGGAAACCGGCGAGCTTCGCGCGCAGGTCCGGCAGCACGATCGGCTGACCGTCGGATCCCACCCGATCGCGCAGGATCGCCGAGCGCACCCAGGCGATGCCGCCCTGTTCCAACCGTCCGAACAGCGCGCGGTCCAGGTCGGGTTCGGCGCGGCTCAGGAGTCTGCGACGTGCGGCGTCCAGACCGTTCGCGGCATCGTGGTCGCGCGGGAGTCGCGCAGGAGTGCGCGGCCGCCACGGCAGCCGCAGCTGCCAGGCCAGGGTGGTCCGGGCGGCCGGCGGACCGTGGGTGACTACGTGGTCGACCACCGCCGGCGGCAGAGCCGGTCCGAGGCGCGCGATGCCGGCGTTGAGTTCGACGGTACTCAGGGCGCTGAGAACCAGCGGCAGATCATCGGGCCGCGCGACCTGCGTGAACAGCAGAACCCGCGCGGCCGCGTCCGGAACCGTCGGCGGTGTGGCCCCGCCCTCGGCCGCGATGCTCATCGCCCCCGACCTGCCTCCCGCCTGCGCGCTTTTGTGGCATGACCATGATGCCGCACGCGGGGTGCGGGGGCATCGACGCCACGGGCGTTGCGTGGTGTCAGTCAGGCACCCCGGCCGAGCACCTCCAGCGCCTGGTCGGCGATCTCGATCTCCTCGTCGGTCGGCACCACCAGCACCGCCGTCTCCGCCCAGTACGGCGAGATGTACCGCGCTTCCTTCGACTGCTGCGCGTTGCGCTTCGGGCTCACCGCGATCCCCAGCTTCTCCAGCCCGGCGACCGCCCCGGCCCGCACCGTCGCCGAGTTCTCGCCGACCCCGGCGGTGAACACCACGGCGTCGACGCGCCCCAGCACCGCCAGGTAGGCGCCGATGTACTTGCGGATCCGGTAGCAGTACGCGTCCAACGCCAGCAGCGCGGCCTCGTCGCCCTTGGCCGCGGCGGCGTCGATGTCGCGCAGGTCGTTGCTGCCGGCCAGGGCCAGCATGCCGCTGTCCTTGTTCAGCGTCACGTCGATCTCCTCGGCGCCGCGGCCGGTCCGGCGCGCGATGTACGCCGGGACCGCGGGGTCCAGGTCGCCGGATCGGGTGCCCATGATCAGGCCCTCCAGCGGGGTCAGGCCCATCGAGGTGTCAACGCTCTTACCCTCGCGCACCGCGCAGACGCTGGCGCCGTTGCCGAGGTGCAGCACGATCATGTTCACCTCCTCCGGGCGCCGTCCCAGCAGCTCCGCCGCGCGCCGGGAGACGTACTGGTGCGACGTGCCGTGGAAGCCGTAGCGCCGGACTCCGAGGTCCTCGCTCCATTCCTTCGGGACCGCGTAGGTGTGGGCGGGCGCGGGAAGCGTCTGGTGGAACGCCGTGTCGAACACCGCCACCTGCGGCGTGTCCGGGAACGCCGAGCGCGCCGCCTCGATCAGGGTCAGGTTCGCCGGGTTGTGCAGCGGCGCCAGCGGGATCAGTTTCCTGATCGTGTCGCAGACCTCGTCGTCGATCGGCGTGGGGCCGCGGAATCGCTCGCCGCCGTGCACCACCCGGTGCCCGACCGCGGCCAGCTGCGAGCGGTCCAGGGCGTCCTCGAGCTCGTCCAGCACCACCCGCATGCCGGCGGCGTGGTCGGCGACGGCGCCGGCGGACTCGCCGATGCGCTCGACGATGCCGACCGCCAGCCGCTCGCGGTCGTCCATGTCGAGCAGCTGGTACTTGATCGACGACGAGCCGGAGTTCAGGACCAGGACCTGCTTCACCGTCCGCTCACCTCGCCCGCGCCCTCTTCGCCCTGCGCCTGCACCGCCGTGATCACGATGGTGTTCACGATGTCCTGCACCAGCGCCCCGCGCGACAGGTCGTTGACCGGCTTGCGCAGCCCTTGCAGCACCGGCCCGACGGCGATCGCGCCGGCGCTGCGCTGCACCGCCTTGTAGAGGTTGTTGCCGGTGTTCAGGTCCGGGACGATGAACACCGTCGCGCGTCCGGCGACCGCGCTGCCGGGCAGTTTGAGCGCGCCGACCTCCGGATCGGCGGCGGCGTCGTACTGGATCGGGCCGTCCAGCGGCAGGTCCGGGTCGCGCTCGTGGGCCAGCTTAGCGGCCGCGCGGACCTTCTCGACCTCCTGTCCGGACCCTGATTCGCCGCTGGAGTACGACAGCATCGCCACCCACGGCTGCACGCCGAAGGCCGCGGCGGTGCGGGCCGAGGAGACCGCGATGTCGGCGAGCTGACCGGCGTCCGGGTCGGGGATGACCGCGCAGTCGCCGTACACCAGGACCCGGTCGGCGAGCAGCATGAAGAAGACGCTGGAGACCACCGAGACGCCGGGCCCGGTCCGGATGATCTCGAAGGCGGGGCGGATGGTGTGCGCGGTGGTGTGCACGGCCCCGGACACCATGCCGTCGGCGCGGCCGGTGTGGACCATCATCGTGCCGAAGTAGGAGACGTCCTGGACGATGTCGCGGGCCTTGTCCAGGGTCATGCCCTTGTGCTCGCGCAGCCGGGTGTATTCGTGGGCGAATTCCTCGACCAGGACCGGATCGGTCGGGCTGACGATCCGCACCCCGGCCAGGTCCAGGCCCAGGGCGTTGGCCCGCGCCCGCACCTTCTCCTCCTCGCCCAGGACGAGCAGGTCGGCGGCGCCGCGGCGGGCCACGATGTCGGCGGCGCGCAGGATCCGGTCGTCGCCGCCTTCCGGCAGCACGATGCGCCGGCGCTGCGAACGGGCGCGCTCCAGCAGCTGCGCCTGGAACATCAGCGGAGTGACGGCGACCGAGCGCGTCACGTTGAGCTGGTTCAGCAACACGGAGGTGTCGACACTGCGCGCGAAGGCGCCGAGCGCGGTCTCCACCTTGCCCGGATGCCCCACGGTGATCTCGCCGCGCACCGCCGCCAGATGCAGCGCGGTCGGCAGCGTGTCCTCGTGGCTGGCGATGATCGGCAGCGGCGAGGACACGCCTTCCAACAGCCGCGAGACGCTGGCCGGGAGGGTGAACCCGCCGGTGAGGAAGACCCCTGACAAAGACGGGAAGTTCGCGGCCTCGTGCGCGGCCAGCAATCCGGGCACCAGACCCGCGGTGCGGTCCCCGGGCGCGATGATCGCGACGCCCTCGGTGAGCCGGTCCAGCACGTTCGGCAGTGACATGGCCGCGACCACCAGGGAGGCCGCCTCGCGGTCCAGCAGGGCCTCGTCGCCGCTGATGAGCCGGCCGTCGGCGGCCCGGACCAGGTCGCGGATCGTCGGCGCGGTCAGGCCGGGGACCTCGGGGATGGTGTACAGCAGCGGGGTGGCGGCGCCGGTCTCCGACCCCAACGCCGCGGCGATCTCCCGCCGCACCATCTCCTCGGCGCCGGGCTGCACGCGGTTCACGACCACGGCCAGTTCGGTGGCGTGCAGCCGGGTCAGCTCCTGCCGCGAGACCCGGACCACCGCGGCCACGTCCTGCGGCGTCCGCTCCATCCCGCCGACCACCAGCAGCACCGGGAGCGCGAGGTTGGCCGCGACGTTGGCGTTGAAGCCGAACTCGGTGGTGTTCGCGGCATCGGTGAAGTCCGAGCCGACCACGACCACGGCTTCGCAGCGTGCTGCCAGGGCCCGGTACCGGTCGACGATCGTCTCGACCGCGCGCGCCGGGTCCAGGTGCACCGCGTCGTACGTCGTGCCGACGCAGTCCTCGTAGGGTTCCTCGATCCGGTAGCGCGTGCGGATCAGGTCCACGACCGCGTCGACCGCCCCGCCGCCGGGCACCACCGGCCGGAACACCCCGAGCCGGCGCACCCGCCGCGACATGGCCTCGGCCACCCCCAGGGCGACGACCGTCTTCCCGCTGGCGGCGTCGGTCGCGGTGATGTACAGGCCCTGCGCCGCGGTCGCCTCCCGATCCACTCCGTCCACATCCGCGATCATGCCAGGGTGACCCGTCCGGCGCAGCACAAGGGGCGCGGCCTGGGACAGCCGACAGAGGCTGGACGGGTGACACGCCTTTCTCGAGCCGCGCAACGCAAGGGCCCGCTGTCCGCCAAGGACCTCGACGCCATCAATGCCTACTGGCGCGCCGCCAACTATCTGTCGGTGGGCCAGATCTACCTGCTGGACAACCCACTGATGCGCCGGCCGCTGAGCCTGGACGACGTCAAGCCGCGGCTGCTGGGCCACTGGGGCACCACGCCGGGGCTGAACTTCATCTACGCGCACATGAACCGGGTCATCAAGGCCCGCGACCTGGACGCCATCTACGTCGCCGGTCCCGGGCACGGCGGCCCCGGCGTGCTGGCGAACGTCTATCTGGAGGGCACCTACAGCGAGGTCTATCCGGGGATCGGCCGGGACGAGGACGGGATGCGCAAGCTGTTCCGCCAGTTCTCGTTCCCCGGCGGCGTGCCCTCGCACGTCGCGCCGGAGACCCCGGGCTCGATCCACGAGGGCGGCGAGCTGGGCTACTCCCTGGTGCACGCGTACGGCGCCGCGTTCGACAACCCCGACCTGCTGGTCTGCGCGGTGGTCGGCGACGGCGAGGCGGAGACCGGGCCGCTGGCCGGGTCCTGGCACTCGAACAAGTTCGTGAACCCGGTGCGCGACGGCACCGTGCTGCCGATCCTGCATCTGAACGGCTACAAGATCGCCAACCCGACCGTGCTGTCCCGCATCCCGCAGGCCGAGCTGGAGCAGCTGATGCGCGGCTACGGGTACGAGCCGTTCACCGTCGTCGGCGAGGAGGGCGCGGACCCGCTGGAGGCGCACCAGGCGATGGCCGCGACGCTGGACGAGATGCTCGACCGCATCGCGGACATCCGGACACGGGCGGCCAGGGGCAAGGACGGCGGCGCGCGCCCGGCCTGGCCGATGCTGATCCTGCGCACGCCGAAGGGCTGGACCGGCCCGAAGACGGTGGACGGCAAGCGCACGGAGGACTCCTGGCGCTCGCACCAGGTCCCGATGGCGAACGTGCACACCAATCCGGCGCATTTGAAGGTGCTGGAGGAGTGGATGCGCTCCTACCGTCCCGAGGAGTTGTTCGACCCGGCCGGCGCGCTGATGCCGGAGCTGGCCGCACTCGCGCCCTCCGGCGACCGGCGGATGGGCGCCAACCCGCACGCCAACGGCGGCATCCTGCTGCGGGACCTGAAGATGCCGGACTTCCGCGACTACGCGGTCGATCCCCTGGGCCACGGCATCGAGCACGCCGAGTCCACCAAGGTCCTGGGCACTTTCCTGCGCGACATCATGACCGACAGCTCGGGGGCCGACAACTTCCGGGTCTTCGGGCCCGACGAGACGGCGTCCAACCGGCTGCAGGCGCTGTTCGAGGCGACCGGCCGCATGTGGAACGCCGAGACGGTGCCGTGGGACGACGAGCACCTGTCGGTGGACGGCCGGGTCCTGGAGCCACTGAGCGAGCACATGTGCCAGGGCTGGCTGGAGGGCTACCTGCTGACCGGGCGGCACGGGCTCTTCTCGTGCTACGAGGCGTTCATCCACATCGTCGACTCGATGTTCAACCAGCACGCGAAGTGGCTGAAGACGACCCGCCACATCCCCTGGCGCGCGCCGATCGCCTCGCTGAACTACCTGCTGACCTCGCACGTGTGGCGCCAGGACCACAACGGCTTCTCGCACCAGGACCCGGGCTTCATCGACCACGTGGTGAACAAGAAGGCCGACGTGATCCGCGTGTACCTGCCGCCGGACGCGAACACCCTGCTGTCCGTGGCGGACCACTGCCTGCGCTCGCGGGACTACGTGAACGTCATCGTGGCCGGCAAGCAGCCGCAGCTGCAGTACCTGTCGATGGACCAGGCGATCGTGCACTGCACCCGCGGCATCGGCATCTGGGAGTGGGCCTCCACCGACGGCGACGGCGAACCGGACCTGGTGATGGGCTGCGCCGGCGACGTCCCCACGATGGAGACCCTGGCGGCGGTGGACATCCTGCGCCAGCACTTCCCGGACCTGAAGATCCGGGTGGTGAACGTCGTGGACCTGATGCGCCTGCAAGGCAGCGACGAGCACCCGCACGGCCTGTCCGACAAGGAGTTCGACGCCCTGTTCACCACGGCGAAGCCGGTGATCTTCACCTACCACGGCTACCCCTGGCTGATCCACAGGCTGACCTACCGCCGCACCAACCACGTGAACTTCCACGTCCGCGGCTACAAGGAGGAGGGCACCACCACCACACCCTTCGACATGGCGATGCTGAACGACATCGACCGCTTCCACCTCGCCATCGACGCCATCGACCGGGTCCCGGACCTCGCCGAGCGCGCCGGGCACGTCCGGCAGCAGCTGCTGGACGCGCGGCTGAAGGCGCGGCAGTACACGCGGGAGTTCGGGGAGGACGACCCGGCGATTTCGGGGTGGG
This sequence comes from Catenulispora sp. GP43, assembly GCF_041260665.1. Classification (NCBI taxonomy): domain Bacteria; kingdom Bacillati; phylum Actinomycetota; class Actinomycetes; order Catenulisporales; family Catenulisporaceae; genus Catenulispora; species Catenulispora sp. GP43. Next base: position 665,269 of record NZ_JBGCCT010000002.1, read on the forward strand.
TGTGGCCCTATTAGGGGCACGGTTTGGAGTGGCGGCCCGGGGTTTTGCGGCTCGGGCCGCTTCGCGTTGTAGGTTCGGTGGCGTGGCGAACCTCGTCTATCCCTACGTCGGGCCCGCCGACATCAGGGCGATGGTCGCCCAGTCTCCGGCCGGAACCGCGCCTCGGCCCTGGACCGCCTCGGCGTGACGCGCCCCGCCGCCTTCACCACCGAAATCCTGTTCCGCCGCTGTACCGGCTGCGGCGAGATCAACATCGTCCGCGACGGCGACCCCTTCTGCGTCTTCTGCGACGCCGACCTGCCGCCCTCCTGGAACATCAGCACGCAGATTTCACCCGATCCCCTGGTTTGACCGCGCCACCCCTTTTCGGCCGATCGCACCCCGCCTAGCTTCGAAAGCATGCCGAAGCCGTTCCAGCTGCCCGATTTCTACATGCCGTACCCCGCGCGCCTGAATCCGCATCTGGAGTACGCGCGCGTCCATTCCAAGGCGTGGGCGCGCCAGTTCAGCATGATCGAGGGGTCGGGGGTCTGGGATGAGGACGACTTCGACCGCCACGACTACGCGCTGCTGTGCGCGTATACGCACCCTGACTGTGACGCCGAGGAGTTGGCGCTGGTCACCGACTGGTATGCGTGGGTCTTCTTCTTCGACGACCACTTCCTGGAGGTCTACAAGAAGCCGCGCGACATGGTCGGGGCGCGGGCGTATCTGGACCGTCTGCCCGCGTTCATGCCGGTCGGCGACCTGGCGGCGATGCCGGAGCCGACCAATGCGGTGGAGGCGGGGCTGGCCGATCTGTGGCTGCGGACGGTGCCGGCCAAGAGCCAGGCCTGGCGGCGGCGGTTCGCCGAGAGCAACCGGCATCTGCTCGAGGAGTCGCTGTGGGAGCTGGCGAACATCACCGAGGACCGGGTGTCCGATCCGGTGGACTACATCGAGATGCGGCGCAAGGTCGGCGGGGCGCCGTGGTCGGCGCATCTCGTGGAGCACGCCAACGGGGTCGAGGTGCCCGACCGGGTCGCCGCGAGCCGGCCGCTGCGGGTGCTGAAGGACACCTTCGCCGACGCCGTCCACCTGCGCAACGACCTGTTCTCCTACCAGCGGGAGGTCGAGCAGGAGGGCGAGAACTCCAACTGCGTCCTGGTCCTGGAGCGCTTCCTCGGCTGCGATCCGCAGACCGCCGCGGACCACACCAACCAGCTGCTCACCAGCCGCCTGCACCAGTTCGAGCAGACCGCGCTGACCGAGCTCGCGCCGCTGTTCGCCGAGCACGGCGTCGGGCCGGCCGAGGCGTTGCAGGTCGGGTTGTATGTCAAGGGCCTGCAGGACTGGCAGGCCGGCGGCCATGAGTGGCACCTGCGCTCCTCGCGCTACATGAACGACGCCTCCGACGCGGCCGCCGACGGCGCCACTTCCACCCCGGCCTCGCTGCCCGGCCCGCTGGGCCTGGGCACCTCCGCCGCGCGCATCCTGGCCTCCGTCGCGAAGACCATGCCGGCCCGCCTGAAGCGGCTGAGCCACCCCGCCTACGAGCAAGTCGGCCCGACCCCGATCCCCGCCTTCGACGCCCAGGCCGAGCTGCGCCTGAGCCCACACCTGGCGGTCGCCCGCCGCCACGCGGTGGACTGGTCGCGCCAGATCGGCTACTTCGACGGCGTCTGGGACGAGAAACACCTCGTCGGCGCCGACTTCGCTCTGTGCGCCGCGGGCATCCATCCCGACGCCTCGCTGGAGGAGCTCGACCTCGCGACCGCCTGGCTGGTGTGGGGCACGTACGCCGACGACTACTACCCGGCGGTCTTCGGAGCGACCAACGATCGGGCCGGCGCCCGCCTCTGCAACGAGCGTCTGAGCACCCTGATGTCCGACACCCCTCCCACGCCGGCGTCGGCTCTCGAACGCGGCCTCGCCGACCTGTGGCGCCGCTCGACCACCGGCGCGTCGCCGGCGGCCCGCGAGGCGTTGCGCCGTGGTACTCAGGCGATGATCGACAGCTGGCTGTGGGAGCTGGACAACAACGCGGTGCGCCGGATCCCGGACCCGATCGACTACGTCGAGATGCGCCGCGACACCTTCGGCTCGGACCTGACGATGGCGCTGTCCCGCATCAGCCACGGATCGGTCCCGCCCGAGGTGCTGCGCAGCCGTCCGGTGACGGCGCTGGAGCACGCCGCCGCCGACTGGAGCTGCCTGCTGAACGACCTGTACTCCTACCAGAAGGAGATCCAGTTCGAGGGCGACGTCCACAACGGCGTCCTGGTCCTACAGGACTTCTTCGACTGCGACCGCGACCGGGCCGTGCAGATCCTCAGCGCCCTGATGACGGCCCGGCTCGACACCTTCCGGCACGCCGCCGACGTCGAGATTCCGGCCCTGGCCGACACGATGCGCCTGTCGTCCGCGACCCGCACGGCTTTGGAGCTTCACGTTCAGGAACTGCGCGACTGGATGGCCGCGATCTTGAACTGGCACGAGAAGACCGGACGCTATCCGGAGGCCGAGCAGCACCGGCGGCGGGTGGCCCGCCTCGGGCGCCCCGCCCGGGGCTCGCTCGGCGGCGACGCCGCGAGTATGCCGCGTCGGCCTTACGCAGCCAGCTGATCTGCTCCGCTGTGGTGGCACGCACGACCCGGGGCCGGCGCGAACCAGGCGGCCGCGCCCGGGGTCCCGCGGGCACCTACCCGCCGAACACCCCGCCGGCCCCGAACACCACCTCCGCGAACCGCTCCCCGATCAGCCGATACCCGGCCGGCGTCGGGTGCAGCCCCTCGCCGAGGTACTCGTCGGCCTCGTCCGGCCCCAGCAGCCGCCGGCCGTCCAGGTAGTGGATGTTCGGGTCCTGCTTCGCCCGCTCCGTCACGATCCGCGCCAGCTCGCGCCGCACCACCTCGAGCGTCAGCGCCCCGGCGGCCACCGTCGCCGGGGCGCCGGTCGCGATGAACACGTCGTCGCGCCAGACCGTCGGGCCCGGCGTCCGCTCCAGGGCCGGGCAGGCGATCGGCGAGATGATGAGCAGTGGCGTGTCCGGGTGTCCCTCGCGGACCGTGTCGAGGAAGCCGTGGATCGTCGGGCCGAGGGTGCGCAGGACGTAGGCGGCCTTGGCGGTGAAGTTGATGCCCAGCTTCAGGCTGATCAGGTCGGCCTCGGCGTCGCGGATCGAGCGCGCGACGAACGGGTCCAGGTAACAGTTCCCTGCCAGGCCGAGGTTCACCGGGTCCACGTCGGCCGCCCGGGCCGCGATCACCGGCCACACGCCCAGCGGGGAGTCGGCCTCGTTGCACTGGCTGATCGAGCTGCCATGGTGCAGCCACACCCGGCGGCCGGTCGGGGCCGGCGGTTCGGCCTCGGCGTCCGCGCGCAGCGCCACGAGCTCGGTCTTCACCCACTGCGGCAGCCAGATCTCGATCTCCTTCAGGCCGGTCGGCAGCGCTGCGAAGCGCACCGTCGAGGGCCGGCCGGCGACGAAGCCGGCCTCGGCGAAGGTCTGGTCCAGCAACAGCGCGTTGCCCACCGGGGCGCGCACGGGTTCGCCGACGGCGGCGCCGTCGCACGTGATCTCGAAGGTCCCGGCGTCGTCCGGGTGGGGCTCGTTCTCCGCCATCATCGACACCGTGGTCAGCACGTCCAGCTCGACCACCGTGGCCGCGCTCCGGAACGCCACGCGTACCCCGGATCCGGCCGTGGCCTGCCGCTGCATCGACACGTCCGACTGCGCGATGGTCCACTCCGGCAGCCGTCGCGGCAACACACCGACCTCGGTCGGGACGACCTCCAGCGCTCCGCGGATCTCGGCCGGCCCGTCGATGAGCGGCACCTGCCGCAGCGCGTCTGTCATGGCGGCGAGGGTAACAGGGAAGATCGCCGACGGGCGCGGGAATTAGGGGGCCAGCCCTACCCCCACACGGGTGGCAGCTCACTGACCTGCGCGCCCCCGGCTCGGCCATCGTGGAGCCCATGCGAAAGACGTCAGCTCTCCTCGCGGCCGCGGGTATCGCCGCCGCCACCGTCGCCATGCCGGTCGCCGCGAACGCCGCGAGCACCACGAACGCCACGACCAACGGGCCCGCCACGGCCGCCGCAGCCACCCCGACCGGATCCGTCGCCATACCGACCTTCGACTACAGCGACTGCCCGCAGCTGCCCGCCGGCGTCGACCCCGCCAAGTGGCGCTGCGAAGTCCTGGTCGCCGAGGGCACGGCCACCATCGGCGGCGCCGCGCTCCCCTTCGACTTCACCGCCGTCACCCACGCCGAGGGCCCGATGCCCGACGGCACCCCCGGCCAGGTCTTCGGCGGCTTCCACGCCGCGCGCCTGCCGGTCCCGGGACGCCAGTCCGGCGGCGGCCACGGCCCGAAGCTGTGGATGCGGCCGCACCTGACCGCCGCCCCGGACTTCTACAGCCAGACCGGCGCGATGAGCCTCACCTTCCAGCTCACCGGCCCGCGCCTGGGCCGGGGCTGCTCGATCGGCACCGACGCGGCGCCGGTCCAGGTCGCCGCCGCGCGGGTCCCGGGCACCACGAACTGGCTGTCGCAGAACCCGCCGATCATCACCTTCCAGGTCCTGGACCAGACCTTCACCGTGCCGGAGGTGAGCGGCTGCGGCCGGGCGGCCGGGGAGCTGAACCGCCGCTTCGGCCTGCCTTCGCCCTCGGGCGCCAACCGGCTCAGCGGGACCGCGTTCTACTCCTTCAAGACCTACGACCAGCTCTAGAAACCCTTACCGGGCCTCAGCCGAGCTCCAGCGTCGTCATCCCGAACACCCTGCCGTGGTCCACCTCGCGCACCGGCCCGGTGTACATCCGGGCCACCTCGAAGGACGGCTCCAGGCCCAGCGCGCCGACCATCGCCAGCGCCTCGCGGTTGGTCTCCGGCACGTCGATCACGATCCGCGCCGCCCCGCTGCGGCCCGCCCCGCCGCGCCCGGTGAACCCCGGGTCGCCGGCGGCCCCGGCGACCAGCGCGTCGAGGATCACCTCGGCGAAGACGCGGGAGTCGGCGAACAGCGGGCCGACGCGGTGGCCGTCGTGGGCCGCGCGCAGCACGCCGTAGCCGACGAGCCGGCCGTCCACGATCAGGGCCCTGCCGATGTGCCCGGGCGCGGCGAACCACTCGCGCAGGAACACCGGGCGCGGTGCCGGGAAGCACAGCGCGTCGTAGTCGGCGACCTCGCCGAAGCCGGCCTGGGCCAGCGGCACCGCGGCCGCCGGGCCCGAGCCGTCGGAGGTCAGGCCGCCGACGAAGCGCACGGTGCGATGCGCGTCCGTGAAGCCCGACTTCCGGTATTTGTCCTGCTGCGCGAGAACCCCGTCGAGCCCGACGGTGCGCGCGCCGGCCCGCGGCAGCGCCGCCTTCCACGTGGCCAGGCCGTGGCCGCGGCCGCGGAACTCCGGCTTGACCAGGTACAGCCCGAGGAAGGAGAAGGCGTCGCCGTAGTTCACCACGGACACCGCCGACACCGGCTCCCCCCCGATCCGCCCGACGAAGAAGCCCTCGGGGTCCTGCGCGAGGAAGCAGGGTCCGTCGTGGTCTCCGGGGTTCCATCCCTCGTCGGCGCACCAGCCCTGGATGAGGGGCCAGTCGGCCAGGGACGCGCGCGTGATCTGCAGGCTGTCCGTCATGGCAACATCTTTGCGTGCCGGGACCGCCGTACCGGGTGCGACACGCGGGCCCCGGCCGGGCACCTCGGATGCCATGATGAGGCCATGACCAACCCGTGGAACGCCCTCGTCACGCGTCTGGGCCGCCAGAAGTGGTTCGCGGCCGCCTTCAAGGGAGTGGCCCCGCACGTGGACCGCTTCCTGGGCCGGGCCACCGGCGGCCGGGTGTTCATGCTCACCGGCACCGGGCTTCCGACGCTGCTGCTGACCACCACCGGCCGCAAGTCCGGCCAGCAGCGCACGGTGCCGCTGCTCTACGCGCGCCACGAGGGCGCGCTGCTGGTGGTCGGCTCGAACTGGGGCCAGGAGCAGAACCCGGCGTGGGCGCTGAACCTGCTGGCGAACCCGGAGGCGTCGGTCGCGGTCCGCGGGGCGTCCGGGCCGGTGCGTGCCCGCGTCCTGGAGGGCGAGGAGCGCGAACTGGTCTGGAACACGATCCTGACGAAGAACTGGCCGGGCTACGAGAACTACGCCGAGCGCTCCGGCCGGCACATCAACATCTTCGCGCTGGAACCGGTGAAGAAGACCACGGCCGCCTGATGAGCGTCCGCACGCTGAGCGAGCGCGAACTCAACCGCGCCACGCTCGACCGGCAGCTGCTGTTGCGACGCTCGGACATGGACGCGGCGCAAGCCGTGGAACACCTGGTCGGTCTCCAGACGCAGATCCCGCCGAACCACTATGTGGGACTGTGGTCGCGCCTGACGGACTTCGACGCGCAGGACTTCTCACAGCGTTTCGAGGACCGCGAGTTCGTCCGCATCAGCCTCCAGCGTTCGACGATCCACACGGTGACCGCGCGGGACTGTCTGCCGCTGCGTCACCTGCTCCAGCCGGTCCAGGACCGGAGCCTTAAGGGCGCCTTCGGGAAGCGTCTGCAGGGCATCGACCTGGCAGAGCTTTCACAGCGCGCACGGAAGTTCGTCGAGCAGGAGCCGCGCACGTTCAACGACCTCGGCACCCTGCTGGCGGAGTCCTATCCCGGGCACGACGTCCAGGCGCTCGGCGTCGCGGCGCGCAACAACCTCGCGCTGGTTCAGGTGACCCCGCGCGGGTTGTGGCAGCAGGGCGGACTGGCGAAGCACACTACGGCGGAGCACTGGTTGGGAAACGCTAAAGCGGTTCCCGCTATGCAAGCCGAGGACATGGTCCTGCGCTATCTCACAGCGTTCGGACCTGCCTCGGTCATGGACGCCCAGAGCTGGAGCGGACTCACCGGTTTGCGCGAAGTGTTCGAGAAGCTCCGGGCGAACCTCGTGGTCTTCCGGAGTGAATCCGGGACCGAACTGTTCGACCTGCCGGACGCGCCGCGTCCCGGGGAAGACGTGCCGGCTCCCGCACGGTTCCTCCCGGACTACGACAACGTATTCATCGGGCACAAGGACCGCGCCCGCATCAACGACCCGCGGGTACCCAAGGAGAGGGTTTTCTCGGGCAACACGCCGATCTCCACCTTCACCATGGACGGATGGATCCGCGGAGTGTGGAAGCTGGAGACGGACAAGAAGCGCACTAAGGGGACCATGAATCTGACTCCCTTGGTGCCGGCCACCAAGGCCCAGCGCGCGGATCTGGAATCCGAAGGAGCCAGGTTGCTGGAATTCCTGGCGCCCGGGGCCGATCATGATGTGCGATGGCATGAGGACGAGAACGGTTGAACCTTATGAGAACGCGTACAGCGCTGTGCGCTATGGCGGCCTCGACTGTGCTGCTGCTCGCCGTGGCCGGCTGCGGCGGCTCGTCGTCGGGCCCGAGCGCGGTGCCGGCGGCGGTGACATCCGGCACCGAGGCGGGCGGCGCTCCCGGTACGCCGTCCGCTCCGGCGTCGACGCCCTCGCAGCCGGCGGCGCCGTCGGCCCCCTCCAGCACCCCCAGCGTCGATCCGGGGACGCTGCCGCAGACCAAGGCCATGCCCACGGACACCGACCCGCAGTTCACGGCCGGGGTCAACGCCCTGTGGCAGGGCATCGTGGACGACGACCCGGCCGAGGCCATGCCGTTCTTCTTCCCGAAGAGCGCCTATCTCCAGGTGAAGGCCCTGTCCAACGCCGGGTCGGACTATGAGAACCGGCTCATCGGGTTCTACAAGCTCGACATCCACGCCGCGCACCGGCTGCTCGGCTCCGACGCCAAGGACGCGAAGCTGGTCGGGGTGAGCGTGCCGGCCAAGGCCGCGGAGTGGATCCTGCCGGGCGAGGAGACGAACAAACTGTCGTACTACCGCGTCTACGGATCGCGGCTGACCTATACCGCCGGCGGCAAGACGAAGTCCTTCGGGCTGTTCTCGCTGATCTCCTGGCGCGGGGAATGGTACGTCGTGCACTTCGGCCCGAACCCGCGGCCCAAGCCGATCGGGGTCGTCTACCAGCCTCGCGGCTGACCGGGTGCGTATACGGCCGGTGACCACCCCTTGACGCTCATCTGACACCCGCGCCTCGCCCTCAACAGGCGCCGCGACGGCGCCTGTGACAGCTTTGAGGCATGCGATCACCGTCGCTGCTGTCGGGCTGGCCAGGGCGCGAACGGCGCCTGTTCGGCATCCTGGCCGTCGCGCTCGTGGTGATCCTGGCTGTGTTCTTCCCGTCCCACGGCACCGTGCGCAGCACGGCGTGGTTCGCCATCGCCGCGTGGACCACCGCCGCGATGGCGGTGGGGATCCGGGCCAACCGGCCGCCGTACGCGCACGCCTGGTACCTGCTGGCCGCCTCCGCCGGGCTGCTGACGGCCTCCAACCACACCGACTTCGCCTACGCGCGCCACACCGTGCCGAACTTCGCCGACTGGCTCGGGCTGCTCGGCTACCCACTGGCGCTGCTGGGTCTGCGGCTGGTGATGAAGCACCGGCTGGTCGGCCGGGACTCGGCCGGGACGCTGGACGCGCTGATCGTGGTGTTCGCCGGTGCCTACGCGGCCTGGGTCTACCTGATCGTGCCGGGCTACCAGGACACCGGAGTGCCCTGGGACTACCGGCTGATCGCCATCCTGGACCCGCTCGGCGACCTGCTGCTGCTGGGCATGCTGCTGCGGCTGCTCATCTCGCCGGGGCCGCGCAGCGCCGCGCTGTGGCTGCTCAGTGTCGGCGCGCTGTTCCAGACCGGCGCCGACCTCGTGGAGTCCTCGCTGCGGCTGAACTCCGCCGACTGGTTCGACTCGCACGCCGGCAACGCGCTGCTGGAACTCGCCTGGCTGTTGTTCGCGGGCCTGTGGGCGGCCGCGGCGATGGTGCCCTCGGCGCACGACCTGACCAGACCGGTGCGGTCGGCCCGCGACGCGCTGCCGACCGCCTGGTCCCGGCCGCCCCGGATCGCCCCGCTGGTGCTGGCCGCGCTGGTGACGCCGGCCATCAACGCCGTGGAGCTGGCCGAGGGCGACCTGCCGACCGGCTGGGCCGGGCCGGTGATCGGCCTGGGGGTGTACCTGATGATCCTGGCGCGGGTCGCGGTGATGGTGCGCCAGCACCGGCAGGCGCTGGCGCGGGAGTCGATCCTGCTGGCCGCCAGCGAGGGCCTGGGCGTGGCCGGCGGGCGCGGGCAGGTGGCCGCGGCGCTGGCCGAGGGGGCGGCGGGGCTGTTCGCCGGCCGCAAGGCGGCGCACACGGTGCTGGTGGCCGTGAACGGGACCGAAGGGGTGCGGGTGGCCGAGGCCGGGAGCCTGAACGGCGGCGCAGGGGTCGGACACGCCCATCCCCCGGCCGCGCTGGCGGACAGCGAGTCCGCGCGGTGGCGCACGACGCTGAGCACGGTCTGCGCGGCCGCCGCCGTGCTCGCCGCGGCCGAGGACGAGCCGTACACCAGCACGGCGGCCGGCGGGACGAAGCGGCGCGAGCACTTCCATCCGGTCAACGTCATGCACACCGCCGACCTGCCGCCGCCGATGGCCAAGCGGCTGGGCGCGCAGGACCACACCGGGGTGGTGCCGCTGGACGGCACCTCCGGCGTGCTGGTCGTCGCGGCGGCCGAGGAGGACCTGGCGGTGCTCGGCGGGGCGCTGGAGATCCTGGGCCGGCAGGCGTCCGCGGCGCTGGAGCGGATCGCGCTGACCCAGGAGATCACCCGCCGGGACAGCGAGGCGTACTTCCGGGCGCTGGTGCAGAACACCTCGGACACGATCCTGATCGTCGACACCGAGCTGGTGGTCCGCTACGCCTCGCCGTCCTCGGGGCGGCTGTTCGGCGACCGGCCGCTGCGGGACCGGCCGCTGACCGAGGTGATCGGCAAGGTCTACGCCGCCGAGGTCGCGGTGCGGGTCGGGGACCCGACGCCGCAGCCGCCGGTGAGCCGGGACTGGGAGATCGTGTCCGGCGGCGGCGATCCGCACGAGGTCGAGGCGACCATCGCCGACCTGCGCGCCGAGCCGACGGTCGGCGGCTTCGTGCTGTCGCTGCACGACGTGACCACCGCGCGCGGGCTGGCGCGCACGCTGCAGCGGCACGCCTACCGCGACCCGCTCACGGACCTGCCGAACCGGCTGGCGTTCCTGCGCGGGCTGGAGGACGCGGTCGAGCTGGCCTCGCCGACGGTGTCGGTGAGCGTGATCCTGATGGACCTGGACCGGTTCCGGGAGATCAACGACTTCCACGGCCGCGAGGCCGGGGACGAGGTGCTGCGCGACGTCGCCGAGCGGATCAAGTCCCGGCTCGGGCCCGGCGACGTGCTGGCCCGCACCGGGGGCGACGAGTTCGCGGTGCTGGCCGTGCGTCGCGCCGACGAGACCCCGGTGCTGCCCACCGGGATGCCCGGCGAGGACAAGCCGTTCTACGTCGGGCCGATCGCCGTCACCACCTCCGGCGCCCTGGCCACCTGCACGACCGAGGCCACCGGGGCCTCGCTGCTGGCCGACGCCGAGATGACCCTGCACGCCGCCCGCGGCGCCGGCCCCAACACCTGGCGCGAGTACGACCCCCGGCTGCGGGCCGACCTGGCGCTCACCGCGGCCCGCCGCTCCGGCCTGGACCGCGCCCTGGCCGAGGGCTCCTTCGAGCTCTACTACCAGCCGATCGTCTGGCTCGACGACGGCGACATCGGCGGCTTCGAGGCCCTGGTGCGCTGGCCGCAGCCGGACGGCACGATCATGCCGCCGGACGAGTTCATCCCGCTGGCCGAGGCCACCGGCCAGATCCTGCCGCTGGGCCGCTGGATCCTGCGCACCGCCACCGAGCAGGCGGCGCGCTGGAACATCACCCGCCTGGCCCAGGGCGTGGCCCCGGTGAAGATCTCGGTGAACGTCTCGGCGCACCAGCTGCGCGACCCCGGCTTCCCCGACGAGGTCGGCAGGGCCCTCACCGACGCCGGGCTGGACCCGGCGTTCCTGATGGTGGAGGCCACCGAGAGCTCGCTGATCGACCGGGCCGGCACCGCCCTGGCCAACCTCAGGACCTTGACCCGCCGCGGCGTGGGCGTGTCCCTGGACGACTTCGGCACGGGCTACTCCTCGCTGTCCTACCTGCGGGACCTGCCGGTCAGCGCGCTGAAGATCGACAAGGCCTTCGTGGACGGCGTCCCCGACGAACCGAGGCAGACGGCCCTGGTGCAGGGCATCATCGGCATCGCGAAGTCGCTGGCGCTGATGGTGGTCGCCGAGGGCGTGGAGACCGCGCAGCAGCGCCGGGCCCTGGCCCGCATGGGCGCCGATCTCGGACAGGGGTACCTGTACGCGCGCCCGATGCCGGTCCGCGACGCCACGCGGCTGATGCGCGACGGGCGGGTGAAGCTGCCGCTCAGGGCGGATGCGGAGGACGCGGGGGATGCCGGGGATGCCGGGGATGCGGGAGACGCCGGGGACGCGGAGGACGCGAACGGCGGCGAGGGCGAGCGCGACGGCGAGGAGCAGAACGGGGCGGGCTGGTGAGCGGCGGGCGGCAGAGCGGGGCGCGATCGGGCGGCGACCGGGCGGCGGAGCAGCAGGCTGAAGCTTCGCGGTCGAGCGCCACCGGCAACGCGCCCGGGCCCTGGCCCCGCGACCCCGCAGCCCCGCGCTCATCGCCGGCCGCCGCCGGCCTCTCAGCCGAGCAGCAGCCCGAAGCCCCACCGAAGCCAGCTGCCCCCGCCCCCGACCCCTCCCCCGAAGCCGCGCCGCGCCTCATCGCCCCCGCACAGCCGCCGCAGCTGGCCGCGTCGACCCGCTTCCCCAAGGACCCCTCCTCCCCCGCGATCCGGCACCGCCGCTTCCGTCGGCCGCATCCCCGGCACCTGTCCGTGACCGCCGTCTGGGAGCACTCCGAGGTGGAGCACCGGCGGTTCGCCACACGCTTCGCCGGGCAGCTGCTGCTCATCGGGGCCGGGCTCGGCGCGTTCCTGACGCTCGTGCTCGGGGTGCAGAGCGGCATCTTCTCCGTCGGGTGGTTCACGTTCCTCGGCGCGTGCGCCATCGCGGCCACGTGGGGGCTGGTCTTCGTGATGCTGCCGATGCCCGCACCGGATCCGGTGTTGCGTGCGACGCCGGCGGTCGCGGCGTTGCTGATCACTGTCACGCTCTCGGTGAACCACAGCAACGCCGTCGACGGCATGCTGCTGCTCGTGTGGCCGCTGCTGTTCGCCGCGTATCTGCTGCCGCGGCGGACCGCGTACTGGACGCTGGCCATCGTCGCCGGGTGCCTCGTCGTCATCCTGGCCGAGGGGTCGGGGCCGGGACGGTTCGAGGCGTGGGTGGAGACCACCACCTCGATGGCGCTCACGCTGGTGGTGATCCTGCGGGTGCGGGACCAGGCCGACCGGCTCAAGGCGGCGCTGGCCGAGCAGGCCAGCACCGATCCGCTCACCGGGCTGAGCAACCGGCGGGCGTTCGACGCGGCGCTGGAGCGCGAGGTGGCCCGGCAGCGGCGGACCCGGGCGCCGTTGTCGCTGCTGGCGGTGGACGTCGACCACTTCAAGAAGATCAACGACACCTGGGGGCACGCCGCCGGCGACGACACCCTGGCCGCGCTCGGCGACCTGCTGCCGCGCCTGGTGCGGGCCAGCGACACCGTCAGCCGCGTCGGCGGCGAGGAGTTCGGCGTCCTGCTCCCCGACTGCCCGGCGCCGCAGGCCAGGGCCCGCGCCGACGCCCTGCGCGCCGAGGTCTGGGCCGCCTCGCGCGGCTGGACGCATCCGGTGACCGTCAGCGTGGGCGTGGCGACCGTCCCGGACTCCGCCGCGGCGCTGGACGACCTGGTCATCGCCGCCGACATGGCGCTGTACGCGGCCAAGGAGTCCGGACGCGACCGGGTACGCGTGGCGCCGAACCGGCGGCGGGAGGATATGCCCTGAGCCGGCCGGGGCAGTATCTCAGGCTTCTGGCTCGCGCCGGATCAGGCAGTAGGTCCCGCCCCCGGGATCGCGCATCACCAGCCAGTTCCCGCCCTCGTGCACGAACTCCGCGCCCAGCGACTCGTGCCACGCCCGCTCGGCGTCGGCGTCCGAGCTGCTGACGTCCAGGTGCGCCGACGTCGCGCGCTCCTCGCCGAGCCGCTGGAACAGCACCTCGACCGGGAACCCCGCCGGCCGCTCCAGCCAGCTGAACTCCTCCCACCGGCTGCTCGGCACCACGTGCAGGCCGGTCAGGCCGCCCCAGAACGCGACCTCGGCATCGTGCGCGGACGGCGCGATGTCGATGCACACCTGGTCCAGCCGGCTGCGCCGGCCGTCGGCGGCCGCGAACGGGCCCGCCGCCCGCCACGCCCCGTGCCAGGCGGTGACGCAGAGCCCGTATCCGGTCGGGGAGGTCACATACGCCCACTCGCCGTCGCGCTCGACCACCGTGCCGCCGAGGTCGACCGCCCGCGCCAGGGCCCTCTCGAAGTCGTCGAACTCGAGGTCGATGTGCGCGCCGTTCCCGCTCAGCACGCCCTGCAGTTTCAGCGACGCGTCGCCGCCGCCGGCGGGCAGCAGCGTCGCGAACTCGCCGCGCTCGCCCCGGCGCGCGGACAGCGTGCTGCCCGTGACTGTGGTCCAGAACCGGGCACTTTCCTCGAACGCGTGTTCCGGACGGTCAATAGACAACCAAGCCCACTTCAGCATGCCGCCAGGCTATTCCCAACGCCCGACGGGGCCCCGTAATCTGCCGCGATGCGGACCGACGACGATCCCCAGGAACCGACCGTCCCGCCGTCCGCGGCGACGGCCGGCGAGCAGTCCGAAGCCGGGGCTGAACCCGAGCCCGAGGCCGAACCGGAGCCCGAGACAGAACCGGAACTCGAGGCCGAACCGGAGCCCGAGGCGCCCCCCGCTCCGACTCCGACTCCCGCCCCGCGCCCGCGCCGCCGCTTCAGAAAGCTCAAGATCACCGCCGCGGCCGTCGCGGTCCTGCTCGTGGCCCTGGCCGGCGCCGGCACCTGGTGGGTGAACGCCTCCCTGCACGCCTCGTACCCGCAGACCAAGGGCACCCTGCACGTCAGTGGCCTGTCGGCGAGCGTCGAAGTGGACCGCGACGCCCAAGGCGTCCCGCAGCTCTACGCCTCCACCACGCACGACCTGTTCTTCGCCCAGGGCTACGTCCAGGCCCAGGACCGCTTCTGGCAGATGGACGTCTACCGCCACGTCACCGCCGGCCGGCTGTCCGAGATGTTCGGCTCCGGCCAGGTCGACACCGACAAGTTCATCCGCACGATGGGCTGGCGCGACGTCGCCCAGCAGGAGTACGACGGCCTGAGCGCGCAGACCAAGGCGTACCTGAACGCCTACTGCGATGGCGTGAACGCGTATTTGAAGGATCACAAGGGTTCCAAAGCGTCAGTGGAGTACGCGATCCTCGGCCTGCAGACCGACTACACCCCCTACGCCTGGACCCCGGTGGACTCGCTGTCCTGGCTCAAGGCCCTGGCCTGGGACCTGCGCGACAACATGCAGTCCGAGATCGACCGCGCCCTGTCCTCGCAGACGGTGGCCAAGAACCAGGTGGACCAGCTGTTCCCGCCCTACCCGGCCTCGCATCCGGTGATCGTGCATCAGGGTGCTGTCGTGAACGGCGCCTTCGACCAGAACGCCGACCCGACCGCGGACGCCCCGCTGTCCGGAGCCGCACTCCCGGCGTCGGCGGCCAGTGCACTGGCCAATCTGTCGCACACAGTCTCCGCCCTCCCCGCCTTCCTGCAACCGACGGTCGAAGGCGTCGGCTCCAACTCCTGGGTGGTCTCCGGCGACCTGACCGCCACCGGCAAACCGCTGCTGGCCAACGACCCGCACCTGGCCCCGCAGCTGCCCTCGATCTGGTATCAGATGGGCCTGCACTGCACGACCGTGGACGCGGCCTGCCCCTACGACGTCACCGGATTCACCATGCCCGGCACCCCCGGCGTGGTGATCGGCCACACCCCGACCGTGGCCTGGGGCTTCACCAACGGCACCGAGGACGTCAGCGACCTGGTCCTGGAGAAGGTCAGCGGCAGCACCTACGAGTACGACGGCCACCAGGTGCCCCTGACTATCCGGCAGGAGACCATCAAGGTCGCCGGCGGCAAGTCCGTCCCGATCACCGTCCGCACCACGAACCAGGGCCCGCTGGTCTCCGACGCCGACAAGGACATCGCCAGTGCCGGCAACGGATACGCCGTGGCGTTGCGGTGGACGGCGCTGACCCCCGGGCACACCGCCGACGCACTGTTCGCCCTGGACCGCGCGACCGACTGGGCGTCGTTCCGGGCCTCGGCGGCGGACTTCGCCGTGCCGTCGCAGAACATGATCTACGCGGACACCTCCGGCAACATCGGCTACCAGACCCCCGGCCAGATCCCGATCCGCAGGAACGGCGACGGCCGCTGGCCGGTGCCCGGCTGGACCGACCAGTACGAGTGGACCGGCTACATCCCCTTCGACCAGCTGCCGCACGTGCTGAACCCGGCCGACGGCTTCGTGGCCACCGCCAACAACCCGATCATCGGGCCGCAGTATCCGTATCTGCTCTCGGAGGACTTCGACTACGGATACCGCGCGAACGAGATCACCAAGCGCCTGCAGGCCGCCACCGCCGACGGCAAGAAGATCGACGCCGCCGGGATGCGCGCCATCCAGTCCGACACCCGCAACGAGTTCGCGTCCGTGCTGGTGCCGTATCTGCAAAAGCTTCCGGCGTCATCGACGAAGCAGACACAGGCAGCGGTCACGTTGTTCAACGGCTGGGACTATACGACCCCTGACACCTCGGCCGCCGCGGCGTACTTCTACGAGGTCTGGAAGTTCATCTGCAAGGACGCCTTCGAGGCCAAGCTGCCGTCCTCGGTCGACGTGGACGGCGGCGACCGCTGGTTCGCGGTGGCGACGAACCTGCTGCCGGACGCGTCCAGCTTCTGGTGGAACGGGAACCGCGACGCGTTGCTGGCCGAGGCGATGGATCAGGCCAGCGCCGAGCTGACCTCACAACAGGGTTCTGATGTGAAGGGCTGGCAGTGGGGCGCGCTGCACAAGCTGACGCCGACCAACCAGACGCTGGGCACCGGCGGGCCGCGGTTCGTCAAGTGGCTGGTGAACGGCGATCCGGTGCCGGTGTCCGGCGGCTCGTCGGTCGTGGACGCGACCGGATTCGACATCGCCAAGGACTTCTCGGTCGACGAGCTGCCCTCGATGCGGATGGTCGTCGACCTGTCGGATCTGGACGCCTCGACCTGGGTGAACCTCACCGGCGCCTCCGGCCACGTCGACGATCCGCACTACCTGGACCAGCTGCCGCTGTGGCGCACCTTCCGGACGCTGCCGTGGCCGTACTCCAGGCCCGCGGTGCTGGCCGCCACGAAGGACAAGCTCACACTGACGCCATAGCGGCCGCCTCCACCGCTCAGAACCACTCCAGCCAGCTCCCATGGGGGTCGACCTTCGCGAACGCGGTGGCGGTCGGCTCGGTCCGCGCGGTCGGCGCGGTCGGGGCAGTGGGCGCGGTCGGCCCCCCGGAGCCGGTGTAGTCGACGAGCGACGAGGCGACGTAGCCGTCTTCGCCGGGGGCCCGGACGCCGAACAGGCGGCTCAGCCGATGGTCCTCGTTGAGGACGAGCATGAGATCCCGCGTCCGGGAGAGCTCTGCGACACGCTCGGCGACGGCCGGCCGGTCCGCCGTCGCCAGGTAGGGCAGGACGTGGGAGGACAGCACCACCACGACCGCGTCGCGCGGTGCCTCGGCGACGGCGGCGGGCAGCAGGTCGAACAGGTCCCCGCGCCGGAGGTCCAGCCGGGCCTGCCGGGCCTGCGCCAGGGCGGCTTCCAGCCGGGCCAGGCGGTCCAGGTGCTCGGGCCAGACGCAGGCGCGGAGCCAGTCGGTCTGGTCGGCGTCGGCGGCGTCGATCGGGTTGCGGTCGATGCCCACGCGCGAGGCGATGCGCAGCGGTGCGGCCGGCCAGTCCGGGACGGCGGCGCTGCCGCGGACCTCGGTCTCCAGCACGAGCTCGGGGACCGCCAGGTCCCCGAAGGCGAACACGGAACCGTCGGGCTGGCGGTAGCGGTAGCCGTAGCAATCCGGCAGGAGCATCAGGCCACTGCTGCACCCGATCTCGACGAGCGCGATCTCCCTTTCCCCGGCTCGTTTCTGCGCCGCGGCCAGGGCCGGACGGATCACGGCCGCGCGCCGGGCCTCGTTGGTCTGCGTGACCCGCGTCGATGTCAGGGCCCGCAGTTCGGTGTCGCGCCGGGCGACGAAGTCCCGGAAGGTGCCGACCAGCTCCGCGTCCGGCGTCCTGGTGCCGCCGAGGGACGGGTAGTAGGCGGCCAGGGCCGCGTCGGCCCCGGCGTCGTCGGGGGCGTTGCGCAGCAGGTAGTGGACCGCGGCGAACATCAGCAGCGGCAGCCGTTCGGTCGGCGGTGCCGCCAGCAGGGGCGCCGCGAGTTCGGGCTCTGCGATGAACGCGGTGTTGAGGTGGTCGTACAGCGGCGAGGTCTGGACGGCGTTCATGGCGCGGAAGCCCTCGAAGACGGGGACGAGGTCGCGCGGAGTGCCGCCGGGGTCGGTCATGGGGTCACTGTAGATCCCCGAGCCGTTCCGGCACCGCGTCCGAGTGCGCAGCGTAATCGCAATCGCCGCGCGCCGCACGGCTCGCCCGCGCCGAGACGGCCAAAGGGTCACCTAAATGCAGTAGCACGATCGCCGCGTGCTCCCGACCGGGCTTGAATGAGGGGTAGGCCGCCTCGGCGCGCCGCCGGGGCGGTGACGGCTCCTGGAAAGAGGGCAATCCCATGACCCGCAAAGTCGCCGACTGCCGACAGTTCCCCAGCGAGATGAACTGCACGCTGACGATCTCCGGCGAGGAGCAGGAGGTCCTGGACGCCGCGACGATGCACGCGGTCGCCGTGCACGGCGAGACCGACACGCCGGAGTTCCGCGAGCAGCTCAAGACCTTCCTCGTCGAGGAGAAGGTCCCGGTCACCCACTGACACCGCGCCACCGCGCCACCACCGCCGCCCGGCCCCGGCGGGGCCGGGCCAGAACCCGGGAGGACCTATGAAAGGCCTCTTACACCTATCGCTGGACAAGCCCGAGGAGACCCGCCCCTTCGAGCAGGGCATGGGCCACCTAGACCTGGTCGCCATGGACGAGGGCGGTTTCGGCCGCGCCGTCTTCGAACCGGGCTGGCAGTGGTCCAAGCACGTCAAACCGATCGCCCACACCGAGAGCTGCGAAGCCGCGCACATCGGCTACTGCCTGTCCGGCCACATGCACGTGGTCATGGACGACGGCGACCAGGCCGACATCGGCCCCGGCGAGTTCCTGGAGATCGCTCCCGGGCACGACGCCTGGGTGGTCGGCCAGGAGCCCTGCGTCATGATCGACTGGCAGGGGTTCACCGACTACGCCAAGGCGAACTGAGGCGGGGTCGGCGACTCACGCCGCTCACGCGGCGTGGGGTCGGCCTGCCTCGTCATAGCGGCCCCGTCGGGGCTTGCGCCCGATGGCCCCCAGGACGGCCAGCTCCACCGGCGTCCCGATGTCCGTCGGGTCCGGGCGCCACAGCGGGCACGGCACCAGGCCGGGCTCGACCAGTTCCAGCCCCTCGAGATAGCCGGCGATCTGCTCGGGGCTGCGCAGGTTGTACGGCACCGCGCCGCTCTGGTTGTAGCGGCTGATGGCCTCCTGGTAGGCGGCGTTGGTGTCGGTGCCGTCGCGGACCACCAGGTAGCTGCCGGAGGGGACGGCGTCCATCAGGCGGCGCACGATCGCCAGCGCGCGGTCGTACTCCTCGATGTGCGCCAGGATGCCCATCAGCACGATCGCGACCGGCTCGTTCAGATCCAGGGTCTTGGCGGCCTGGGTCAGGATCGTCTCGGGGTCGTCGAGGTCGGCCTCGATGTAGTCTGTCGCGCCTTCGGGCGTGCCGACCAGCAGCGCCTGCGCGTGCGCCAGGACCAGCGGATCGTTGTCCACGTACACGATGCGCGATTCCGGCGCGATGCCCTGCGCGATCTCGTGGGTGTTGTTGGCCGTGGGCAGCCCGGTGCCGACGTCCAGGAACTGGCGCACGCCGGTCTCGACCACCAAGTGGCGCACGGTGCGCACAAGGAACTGCCGGCCGCTGCGCGCCAGGTCGACGATCTCCGGGAAGACCTCGCGGAAATGGTCGCCCGCCACGCGGTCGGCGGGATAGTTGTCCTTGCCGCCCAGCCAGTAGTTGAAGATCCGGGCCGAGTGCGGAACGCTGCTGTCGATGTGCGCCGCGGGCCGGTCCTGCGCTTCGTTGGTCATAGGGGCCATCTTTCCCCGAGGACGGCCCGGAACGGAATAAGAGCCCTACTATCGGTACCCGTCAGTAGCCTTCGATCATCCGGGTCAGGAAGGCGACGGTCTCCGAGGGCGACAGCGCCTGCACGGCCAGCTGGTCCACCACCGTCGTGTAGGCGTCCAGGTCCTCGCGCTTGTCCAGGTACGCCGCCCCGGTGAGCTGTTCCAGGTAGACGATGTCCGGCAGCGCCGGCTCGGCGAAGCGCAGGATGGTGAACGGCCCGGCCGCCGCCGGTCCGCCGCGGGCGAACGGCGCGACCTGGACCGTGACGTGCGGCAGCTTGCACAGCTCCACCAGGTGCTCCAGCTGGGCCCGCATGACGGCCGCGCCGCCGGGCTGGCGCCGCACCGCGGCCTCGTCGACGATCGACCAGATCCGCGGCGGCTCGGGACTGTGCACCAGCCGGGCCCGGTTCATCCGCAGGCGCACGCGGCGCTCGATCTCGTCGGCGGAGGCCAGCGGATACCCGTCGCGGATGACGGCGCGCGCGTAGTCCTCGCTCTGCAGCAGCCCGGGCATGAACTGCGCCTCGTAGACGCGGATGACCGAGGCGGCCTCCTCCAGGCCGACGTAGACCTCGAACCAGCCCGGCATCAGGTCCGCGAAGCCGTGCCACCAGCCCCGGGCGTTGGCCTGGCCGGCCAGGGTGAGGATGGCCTCGCGCTCGGCCTCGTCGCCGACCCCGTACAGGGTCAGCAGATCGGCCACATCCCGCCGCTTGAAGCTGACCTGGCCCAGTTCCATACGGCTGATCTTGGTGTGCGAACAGCGGATCTCGTAGCCGGCGGCACCGCGGGTGACGCCGGCGGCGACGCGCAGCTTGCGCAGCTGCGATCCCAGCAGCATGCGCAGAACCGTGGGGCCGCTGTCCTCGGATCCGACCAGGGGATCGACCGAGCGCTCAGCCGGTACCGAGCTCATCCGTGCTCCCAGTGCTTCCCAGTGCTTCCCAGTACTGATGTGAAGCGGCTCGGACCGTGCCCCGTATTGCCTTGTGCCGCTGTGCCTCCCTTAAGGGTAGACGTTGCCGGAGCCGTGCGTGAGGGGGCAGGTCAAGGTGCTGTTTCGGCAGCCTCGGCGCCCTGGCCGCGGCAGGCGCCCTGCTTTCACCCTCCGAGGTCACACACCGGTATGCGCATCCTGGGTAACCTGGGGCGAACCATCTCATACCAGACCTCGAACAGGGAGCCGTCCATGCCGCTGGTCCGCCATCGTCTCGCCCTCGCCGGCGCGATCGCCGCCGTCACCGCGCTCACGCCGGGGGTGGCGGGCGCCACGGCCGCGTCGGGGGTGTCGGCCATCGAGAAGGGCCGGAGCACCCTCGCGGGCGAGGAGCGCGTGCTTCGTCAGATCACCGTCCAGCCCGGCGGCAGCACGGGGTGGCAGTGGCACGACGGGACGCTGGCCGTGTACGTCGAACAGGGCACGCTGACGCACAACGAGTCGGACTGCGGGTCGACCGAGGTCTACAGCAGCAACTCGTCGTTCGTGGAGCCCGGCGGGGCGGACAACGTCCAGATCGACCGGAATCTGGGGACGACACCGCTGGTGATGGACGTGCTGTACGTGGATCCGGTCAACAGCCCACTATCAGAAGACGCGCCGAATCCGGGTTGCCGTTTTCAGTGAGCCGGATGGGTAAGGTCGGAGACATGCCCCGTACCATCGCCACCAACACCTCCGTCGAACTCGCGGACCTGCTGGACTTCGTCCGGCCGCGCCACCGCGCCCTGCTGATCACCCGCCGCGCCGACGGCACCCCGCAGGCCTCCCCCCTGACCTGTGGCGTCGACGACTCCGGGCGCCTGGTCATGTCCACCTACCCGGAGCGGGCGAAGACCGCCAACGCGCGCCGCGACGCCGCGGTCAGCGTCGTGGTGCTGTCGGACGAGTGGAACGGCCCGTGGGTCCAGATCGACGGCGACGCCGAGGTCCTGGACGTCCCGGACTCGGTCGAGCCGCTGGTCGAGTACTTCCGCAACATCTCCGGCGAGCACCCGGACTGGGACGAGTACCGGGAGGCGATGGTGAAGCAGGGCAAGTCGCTGATCCGGGTCACGCCGCGCCGCTGGGGTCCGGTCGCCACCGGCGGGTTCCCCGCGCGCCTCGCGGACTGAGCCGGGCGCGGCGGTCGCCGGCCGGCGACCGCCGATCGCGTCATCGCCCCGTTTGGACAGGTGCCGTTAACGTGGCGTTCGGATCGTGTTCCAGCGTGTCGGCGCCGGGCGTCCTAGCTTGCCGATCAAGACGACCAGCGACGCGGCAAGGGACGGGACCACATGGCGAATCCGGATTCGGAATCAGCGGACGTACTCGTCATCGGAGCCGGGATCGTCGGCCTGGCCTGCGCCCACGAGGCGGTGGAGCGCGGCCTGTCGGTCATCGTCGTCGAGCGCGACGAGCGGGCGGTCGGGGCCTCGGTGCGCAACTTCGGCCACGCCTGCGCGACCGCGCAGTCCGGCAAGGCGCTGGACTACGGCCGGGTCGCCCGCCAGACCTGGCTCCGGCTGTCCGAGGCCGCCGGGTTCTGGGCCCGGCGCACCGGGACGCTGATGGTCGCGCGCAGCGGTGACGAACTCGCCGTCCTGGAGGAGTTCGCCGGACTGCGCGGCGACGAGGCCCGGATGGTCACAGCCGCCGAGGTGGCCGGGCACGCCTCCTTCGGGCCGGGCGTGGTCGGCGGCGCCTGGCTGCCGCAGGACCTGCGGGTGGACCCGCGCGAGGCGGCCGCGAAGATCGCCGGGCACCTCGCGGCGCGCGGCGTCCGCTTCCGCTGGAACACGACCGCGCACGACATCGAGACCGGACGGGCCGCGACCAGCCGCGGCCTCATCCATGCCGACCACGTCATCCTGGCCACCGGCCACGACGTGGACCGCCACTTCCCCGGCCTGGCCGCCGAGCACGGGGTCCAGCGCTGCGCCCTGCGCATGCTCCGCGTCGACAACCCCTCCGGCCGCGCCATAGAACCGGCGGTGCAGACCGGGTACTCGATGCTCCGCTACGGCGGCTTCGCCGACTGCCCCTCGCTGCCCGCGCTGCGCGACCGCCTCACCGCCGAGACGCCGGACCTGGTCGGCATCGGCCTGAACCTGATGTTCACGCAGCGCCCCGACGGGACGCTGACCATAGGCGACACCCACAGCTACGCGACCACCCTCGCGCCGTTCCAGGACGAGGAGCTCGACGCGGCGGTCCTGCGCGAGACGGCGAAGCTGCTCGGCGTCGAGCGGCTGACGGTCCGTGAGCGCTGGCGCGGCGTCTACGCCTCGGCCCCGCAGCCGTTCCTGGACGCCACGCCGGCCGAGGGCGTGCGCGTCGCGGCGGTGACCGCCGGGGTCGGGATGACGACCGCGTTCGGTTTCGCCCGGGAGATCGTGCAGGACGTGGTCGGGCGCTGAGTTAGTACCGGTGGTAGGCCTTGTTCGCGATCCGCCACCGTCCCTCGGCCTTGGCCAGCAGGAAGATGTCGGTGAACGTGTCTGCGCCGTGGTGCAGTGTCATGCTCGCCGACGCGGCCGTCCCGTGGACACGGACGCTGTCGATCCGGCGCGTCCGCGTCGCCTCGTCAGCGGCCGGCCGACCGGCGAACAGCGAGCAGTACTGCTCCAGCGGCCAGGAGACGAAGGCCCCGTCCCGGATTCCCTCGACGTGCGCGCTGGGCAGGAACGCCTCGCGGAAGTGCACGGGATCCCCGGTGGCGTGACCGCGGATGTAGGCACGCAGCGGCTCGAGCACTGATTCGAGAACTGATTCGTCCACGGCCGGCGTCGTGGCCACGACCGCGATATCGGCCCCGGGCACCCCGGCGGCGTCGGCCAGTTCGGCGGCGCTGGGCACCGGCCTGGTAGAAGCGTCGGCCAGCAGCGCCATGTCCTTGGCCAGCGCGCCGATGGTGAACTCCGCGTCCGAAGCCGTCGGAGGCTGCGTGAGATGGCTCCGCTTGCGCGAGACGAGCCCGCCGAGTTGGCCGAGTTCGAGGACGTCCAGCGCCTCGTCGCGCGCCAGCCCCAGCGCCTCGGCCTGCTGCAGCGCGTCGCGCAGCGCGAGGACCGCGCCGGCGAGGCTGGAGTTCGCGACCAGCTTCAGTGCCGCGGCGGTGGCCGCGTCGCCGATCCGGCGCACAGTGCCGAGCGCGTCCAGGACCGGCCGGACCCTGTCGAAGGGCTCTGCGTCACCGGCGGCGAGAAGCTGTACCGCACCGGCCTCCATGGCACGCACCGACCCCAGCACCGGTACGTGCACATAGTCCGGCCCGAATCGCCGCGCGAGCTCGGCTGCCTCGGCGGGCGCGATGGTGCTGGTGTTGAGGATGACCGCGCCGGCTTTCACAGAGTCCTGAACGCGATCGAGCACCTCCCGGCACGCGGTCCCGTCGAACAGGCACAGCAGCACGACGTCGGCTTCCGCCACCGCCTCGTTCGGATCCCCCGCGCCCGAGCGCGTCCATCCGACGACGTCCAGCCCTTGCCCGGCAAGGCGTTTCGCGATCGCGGAGCCCAAATGCCCGAGGCCGAGGACGGCGATCGTCTGCGGTTTGTTCATCTGCCGAGCGTGCAGTACCCCTTACCCCTGCGACAAGCGCGGGTTTTGCAGACATCCCATGCATGATCCGCATACCTTCACCGCGCCGCCTTGAGGACCGCCTTGAGGACCGCCTGGACGAACGAGGCCACCAGCGGCCGGCGGTCGTGTTCGTTCCAGGCCAGCACGAGGTGGCTCGGCGGCGCGTCGGCGACCGGGACTAGCACCACGCCGGCCGGCAGCGGCGGGACGAGCGAGCGCGGCAGCACCTCGACCACGCGGCTCACGGCGATCATGTGCAGCATCTGCATGACGTCGGACACCGCGCCCGGCGAGCCGTCATCGCCTTGCCCGGCAATGCCTTTCCACAGCGGCCGCTGCTCGCCCTCCAGATCGGCCATGAGCACCGAGTCCCGCCCGGCCAGCCGATGCCCGGTCGCGACGACCGCGACCCGGTCCTCGGTGTACAGCCGCTCGTGGGCCAGGCCGTCCAGCGGGTCGAACGGCGCGTAGAGCAGACCGACGTCGGCGCGGCCGTCGAGCAGGAAGTCGGCCCGATCGGCGGGGCCGCTGAACAAGATGTCTACGTGCCGGGCGTCCGGCTGCTCGGCATAGGCGGCGAGCATCGCGGACAGCAGCCCGCCGTCGCCGCCGGGCTTGAGCACGAACCGCAGGTGGGTCCGCACGCCTCCGGCGCTTTGCGCCTGTCGGACGGCGGCGCCGACGGCGTTGAGCGCGTATCGCCCGTACTCCTGCAACGCCGTCCCGGCTGCGGTCAGCGCGACGTGCCGGCTGGACCGCTCGAACAACACGACGCCGAGCCGGTTCTCGATCCGCCGGATCGCCTTCGACAGCGCCGGCTGCGCGATGGAGAGCCGGACGGCGGCCCGGCCGAAGTGCAGCTCGTCCGCGACCGCGAGGAAGTACTCCAGCTCGCGGGTCTCCAAGTCACTCATGCCTCCAGGTTATCGCCGAAGACCCAACAGATCTTGGACAGCGCCGGTCCACGCTGCCGAGAATTGGCGCATGATCAACCACACGATGATTGTCTCGTTCGCCGATCCATTGCCGGACACCGAGCTGGATCAATATCTCTCAGACATCGAACGCGTCCTGCGCGAGAGCGGCGTCCTCCAGTCCTTCACGGCGGCGCGCCACATCCCGGTCCCCGGCGAGGAGGAGATCCCGGCGCTGATCGCGACGGCGATCGTGCAGATCACCGTCGCCGACCGCGAGGCGCTGGGGAAGGCCTTCGCGGCGCCGGGCATCGAGGAGGTCATCCACCACTGGCAGGCACGCCATCCGTACAAGGTCGGCTGGGCGAACCACGAGCCGCTGGCCTGAGCGGCACCGCGGCCGGACAGCTTCAGCGGCGCGGGGCGTAGGGCCGATCGGACAGGTCCACATCCGCGTCGGGCCACCGGCGCCGCATCGTCTCGCCCACGCGCCGCAGCCAGCCGGCCAGTCCCGGCACGGCGCGATGAGCCGTGGCGGTGCGGGCAGCCGACTCCACGGTCTCCACGATTTGGAGTCGGCTGTGGTCGCCGGGCGAGCGCTCGTCGAGGAGGGCGAAACGCTGGAGACGCAGCAACGCCCAGGAGGCGCAGGCCGCGGCGAGAGCGAATCCGTAGCGCCGGTCATCCTGCGCCTCAGGCACGCCGCAAGCCAGCGCCCGCCGATACTCGTCGGCGAGGCCGCCGGCCGCGGGGTCGCCGACGGAGAGCCACCGCGGTCCGGGAACGTGCAGACAGACCGCATCGAGCAGGGCATGGCCGTACCCGGCCGCCTCGAAGTCGATCAGCCGGGCATCGGCGGGCCCTGATTCATGGACGAGGCAGTTGTTGGACTCCGCGTCCCCGTTGCTCAGCGCAAGGAACGAGCCCGGCGCGCGCAGCTCGTCGAGCGCGGCGGCGAGGTCGGACGCGGCCGGTCCGGCGATGGGCACCCCGATCGCGGCGGCGTCCTGGTGCGCCCGGGTCCAGAGCGCGGCGAAGCGGTCGGGGTCATCCGGCGCGCCTAGGCGTTCGCGGTACCGCTCCGCGTGGCCGGCGGTGGCCGCTCCCAACTCCCCCAGCACGCGCGCGAAGGCGGCCAGGCGCCCGCGATGCGCCTCGACGCCGTCGCGACAGATGAGGTGGTCCAGCGCGACACGAGGCGCGAGATCCTCCAGGACGAGGAGTCGAGCGGACAGATCGGCCGCGATCACTCGCGGGGTGAGCGACAGTCCCAGATCGTCAGACAGGAAGCGGAGCGCGGCCAGCTCTGTCTCCATGCGCCGGCTCTCAAAGCTCATCCGGTCAATCTATTCGGTGAGTTATAGTGAACGGATGGTTCACTATAACGGTACGCCAGAAGGCTTCGGCCAGGTCAGCGCGTACTACCACGACACCTACGAGGATCAGGCAGCCACGCGGGTAGTCGCGGTCGGCACGCTCGACGGCGCGCCGTGGGTGGCCGTGGAGCACTGTCTCTTCCATCCGCAGGGCGGCGGCCAGCCCGCCGATCGCGGCTGGGTGGACGACCACGAGATCGTTCCGGTGCGGGATCGGGATACCGGCTTGATCGTGGCGGTGTCCGCAGTGTCTGCGGCGTCCCCGCAGGGCTCGGGTGACGATCCGCTGCCGACACTGCCGACGCTGCCGGCGTTCGAGACAGGACAGCGAGTCAAAGCCCGGATAGACCTCCAGGCCCGCATGCAGCACGCCGCGCTGCACACCGCCGGGCATCTGGTCGAGGCGGCCTGCCGGGCTCAGGGCTGGGCCCTGGCCGCGAGCAACCACTTCCCGGGGCAGGCCCGGATCGAGTTCACGGCGCCGGAATCGGACGTGCGGTTGCAGAGCCCTGACGGTCGCGAGGAGGCCACCGAGGCGGTGCGCGCCGCCGTGGCCGGGGCTGTCGCGCGCGACCTGGCGGTGACCTGGGAGCTCGACGACGCGGGACGGCGCATCGTGCACCTGGACGGCCTGCACGCGGCACCCTGCGGCGGCACGCACGTGCGCAGCCTCGGCGATCTGGCCGGCATCACGCTGCCGACACTCAAAGTGAAGAAGGGCCGGATCCGGGTCTCCTACGACGCCGCGCACCGGGAGCGATGATGGCCGACCCCTCCCGGGACCGGCCGCCCGCCAGCAGCACCGCCGCCGCGATCGGCGCGCAGATCCGCCGACGCCGCGAGCAGCGCGGCATGAGCAGCGCCGAGTTGGCCCGCCGAGCCGGACTGAGCAAGGCGACGCTGTCGCAACTCGAGGCGGGCAAAGGCAATCCGACGATCGAGACGCTGGACGCCCTGGCCGTCGCCCTGCTGATCCCGCTGACCGACCTGCTCACCCGCGACACCGATCCCGGACCGGTCCTGGTCCCCGGCACGGAGCTGGCCGAGGGCGAGGTCGGCCGGGAACTGCTGCGGCGCATCAGCAGCGGACACAGCCTTGAGATCTGGCGGCTGCGGGTCCCGGCCCACACCGAGCTGGACGGCGTACCGCACGCGACCGGCACCATCGAGCACCTGCTGATCTCCAGCGGCCGACTGACCGCCGGCCCCGCCGACGCGCCGACCCAGCTGCGTCGCGGCGACCTGTTCGCCTTCGCCGGGGACGCCCCGCACGTCTATCGCACCGGCGCACAGGCGGCTGATGTGACGGTGGTGATCGCCTCGCCGATCATCGGTTGAGGGAGGGAGCCGTCGGCCACGTCCACAGTCGGCGGCCTCTGATACGCATGGAGGCATGGACGAGACCGACCGGATCACCAGGACCGTCACGGCCTCCGCGCGGGACGCCGACGACGACCGCGTCGAGCACATCGCCGGCGCCGACGCGGTCCACGCCCGGTTCGAGCAGCTCAGCTACGCCACCACGACCAGCGTCGACTCGCTCCTGCCGATGACCGGCCTGCCCGCCCAGATGCTCGCCGACGCCAGGCCCCTGGACGCCGACCTGCTCCAGCGCGGCGTGGCCCTCCGGCTGCTCTACCTCGAAGCCATCCGCAACGACCCTCCCCTGCTGGGCTACGCCCGCGAGATGCAGGCCGCGGGAGCAGACGTCCGCACCAGCCCCACCCTCCCGCAGCGCCTCTACATCAGCGACCGCCGTGTCGCCGTCGTCCCCGTGGACCGGACCGTCCGCGGCAGCGGAGTGCTGCTGGTGCGCGCGCCCGGCGTCGTCGCCTCGCTCCTGGAGCTGTTCGAATCGGTGTGGCACAACGCCGCCCCGCTGGACGTCGGCAACCCGGTCGACAGCGGCACCGGCCTGTCCGACACCGAACGCATCCTGCTGACCATGCTCGCCGACGGCGCCACCGACGAGACCGCGGCCAAGAAGCTCGGGGTCTCGCTGCGCACGGTGCGGCGCATCATGGCGGACCTCATGCGGCGCCTGGACGCCGGCTCCCGGTTCGAGGCCGGCATCAAGGCCGCTCGGCGAGGGTGGCTGTAACTGTTTCAGGGTCCTGCCGCCTCTAGTTACCACTAGAGGCGGCATTCGGTCGTCTCAGGACACGAAGGCAGAGACGATGACCTCCAAGACACGGCCGCTGTCGGTACTGCTGGCCGCCGGCGCCCTCGCGGTGACGACGGCCGGCGGCGCCCAGGCCGCGGCGGGATGGCAGGCGCAGCCGGTGCCGGTCGCCTCCGGCAACATCCTGGCCCTGACCAGCCTCACGCCGCACATCACGTGGGCCGCCGGATTCCGGGTGACACCCACCGCCGGCAAGGCGACGATCCTGAATCCGGTGGTGCTGTCCCGCGACGACCGGAACGGCAAGGGATGGCAGCCGGTGGCGACTCCGGGAGACGCGCTGCGTTCGCGCGCGAACGCGATCTCCGCGCACAGCGCCGATGACGTGTGGGTGGTCGGCGACAACGATCCCGGGTCCGCCGACTCGTACGGGAAGCCGATCTTCACCGAGCACTGGGACGGCCGGAGGTGGCGCACCGCGCCGGTGCCGGTGCCCTCCGACGTCTTCGCGGCCGATCTGCTCGGCATCAGTACCCTGAATCAGCACGACGCCTGGGCCGTGGGCACCGTCGAGGTGGTGCGCGGCCAGGAGATCGTGCCGGACAGCATCGTCGAGCACTGGGACGGCACCGCGTGGCAGGCGACGAAACTGCCGGTCGACGCCGCCGCCGCCTACCTGACGTCCGTCACCGCGACCGGCCCGGACGACGTGTGGGCGGTCGGCTCGCTGAACGCGCAGCCGCTGGCGCTGCACTTCGACGGCGAGACCTGGAGCCGGGTACCGGGCCTGCCCGCCGAACCGGGCGGCGGGGAGCTCAACCAGGTGCTCGCCGAGGGCCCGCACGACATCTGGGCCGCCGGCGACGCCGGCTCCGCCTCCGGGCCGCTCGTCGAGCACTACGACGGGCGCCGCTGGACCCGGGTCGCGGCTCCCGGCGCCGGCGAGGTCTTCGCGATCGCCGAAACCCCCTCCGGCATCGCGTTCATCGGCTACACCCGGGCCGACGGCACGCCCTACAGCGAGGCCTTCGACGGCCGGAAGTGGACCGATCTGGGGCTGCCGGCCCGCGGCGTGTTCGACGCGCCGTACGCCGCGGTCTACGGCGACGGGCAGCTGACGGTGTCCGGTGCGTACGACACCTCGGACGGCGCGATGAATCCGCTGATGATCGGCAGCTCGCTGCGCTGACGCGCGGAGCGGTGGGCGTCGGACATCAGGCATCGGGCATCGGGCATCGGGCACGCGCCGGACCCTCACCCCTAGTGCCGGACACGCACCACGAGCTTGCCGGTGGCGCGATCGTGCTCCATGTCGTCGTGCGCCTGCCGCACCTGCTCCAGTCCCTCGTAGACGCGGTCCACCGGGAAGGCCAGCCGCCCGGCGGCGACGGCGTCGAGGATCTCCTGGAACACGTCCCGCGGCAGGTCGCTGGCATCGCCGAAGTAGCCGGCCAGCCGTACACCGCGCGGCAGGTACTCGTTCGGCGAGAAGTCCCGCACGCTGTACTGGTTGGACAGGCTGCCGCCGAAGCAGGCCGTGCCGTGCACCCGGACCGTGCGCAGCGTGTCGGGCAGCGTCGGCGTGCCGACCAGGTCCAGGGCCGCGTCGACGCCGTCCGGGTACAGCTCGCGCACAGCGGAGGCGACCTCACCGGTGTCGAGCAGCGGATGGTCGACCCCGCGCTCCTTCAGCAGAGCCAGCCGATCGGCCTGCCGGGTCGTGGACAGCACGGTGCAGCCGCGCCATTTCGCCAGAGCCGCGGCGGCCAGGCCGACCGACGACGTCCCGCCGCGGATCAGCACCGTCTGGCCGGGCTGGATGTCCAGCCCGACGGTGAGCGAGCCGTAGGCGGTCTGCACCATCTCCGGCAGCGCGCCGAGCACTTCCCAGGGCAGGTCGGTGTCGACGGGGATGACCTGGGCCAGCGGAACCGAGGTGTACTCGGCGTATCCGCCGTCGTAGGTACGGCCCATGTCCCCCATCATCGCGACCACCTTCTGCCCGCGGACCAGGCCGCTGCCGGCCGGGGCGGCGTCGACGGTGCCGGCGGCCTCGATGCCGGGCACCCGGGGGAAGCTGACCCCCACGCTCACGCCGAGCCGGAGCTTGAGCTCCGAGCGGTTGAGGCCGAACGCCTCGACGCGGATGCGGACCCAGCCGTCCTTCTCGGGCGGGAGCGGCAGGGTGGTCGGCTCCAGGTTCTCCACCGGGCCGGGGCCGGAGAGTCGGACAGCGCGCATCGTGCTCGGCGAGGAGGTCATGGGCCTGCCTTCGGCTCGGGAGGTGAAGTCGATCGAGGGTGATCAACATGCCGGCGCACCGGCTTCATTCCCGGGCCCACACGCCGGGTTTTCGCACCCTGATCGGCTAGCGTCTGAGCAATGAGCACCGACACCCGCAACCGCCTGCTGGAAGGCACGATCAAGGCGCTGCGCATGCAGGGCATCGCCGGCGTGTCCGCCCGCACCATCGCCGCGGCGGCCGGGGTGAACCAGGCATTGATCTTCTACCACTTCGGCAGTGTGGACGAGCTGCTGGCCGCCGCGACCCTGCGCTCCACCGAGGAGCAGGTCGCGCTGTACCGGGAGCGGTTCGCCCAGGTGCGCTCGCTGCGGGAGTTGCGGCACGTCGGGCGGGAGGTGCGGGTCCGGGAACGGGAGGCGGGCAACGTCGCCATCCTGGGGCAGTTGCTGGCCGGGGCGCAGACCAACCCGGTGTTCGCGGCGGCGACGCGGGACGCGCTGCGGCTGTGGATCGCCGAGATCGAGGACGTGCTGAACCGGGTCCTGGCCGGCTCGGTACTGGCCGAGGTCGCGGACGCGCCGGGCCTGGCGCACGCGGTGTCAGCCTCCTTCATCGGGATGGAGCTGATGGCGGTGGTCGATCCGGAGGGCGACGACCTTGCCGCCGCGGCCCTGGACGACCTCGGGATGCTCGCCGAGCGGCTGGACCGGATGAGCCCGGTGACGCAGCGTGCGCTGCGGGGCGCGGTGCGCCGGACCGCCAAGAAGGGGCGCGCGGCCGCCGGGCCCGCCGCCGGATCCACCGGCGAATCCGCTGGTGGACGCGCTAAATCGGGTGACTCCGAGGCCGACTGACAACTCCACCGGCGCCGGATTGCGCCAAACGGGTGAACCCCGACCCGCCGCCGACCTGCCCGCCGCGCCACCCCGTGCCAGGATTGAGCAGTCGGTTAAATCACTCGCTCAAAAACCGCGGGTGGCCGACGGACACCGGCGCGTCCGGTTCCCGAAAGGGGCTCTGCCATGGTGGCGCTGCAAGAACACCTTCCCCCCGACCACCGCCTCGGCCAGGTCTACCGCTGGGGCTCGATCCTGTCCGCCGTGGTGCTGCTGGTGTTCGGGATCATGGGCCTGCTCGACTCCATCCCCTTCTTCGGCACCCGCGGGGAGCACGTGATGGGCATGTCGAGCAACGGCCTGCTGTCCGTCGCCTCGATCGCGACCGCCGTGCTCCTGCTGGCGGCGGCCCGGATCGGCGGGAACGTCGCCTCGACGGTGAACATGATCATGGGCGTGGTGTTCATCCTGGCCGGCCTGATGGGCCTGGCGGTGATGGACACGAAGGCCAACTTCCTGGCCTTCGGCCTGTCCAACGTCTTCTTCAGCTTCGTCGTCGGGCTGATCATGATGACGTTCGGCATGTACGGACGCGTCAATCTGTACCTGCCGTACGACAATCCCTACTACCAGGCGCGGCATCCCGACGTCGCAGAGCTCGCACAACAGCAGCTCGCCCAGGGACAGCTCGCGACGGCTCCGGCCGAGACGCTCGCCGCCGATCCTCAGTCCCCGCGCGCCGCCCTCAACAAGTTGCGGACCATGCCGCCGAAGACGACCGCGTGAAACGGGGCCACGGACCACCAGTACAGGTGACCGAACAGTCCGTGGGGAAAGAAGAGGGCGCGCTGGCAGTAGCGAGTGCGCCCTTCAGGCGTGGCCTCGACACGCATCTCCAGCCAGGCCAGGCCGGGCAGCTTCATCTCCGCGCGCAGGCGCAGCAGGCGGCCGCGTTCGAGTGCTTCGACGCGCCAGAAGTCCAGCGTGTCGCCCAGGCGCAGGGTGTGCGGGTCGCGGCGGCCGCGGCGCAGGCCGATGCCGCCGACCATCCGGTCCAGCCAGCCGCGGACCGCCCAGGCCAGCGGGAACGAGTACCAGCCGGTCTGCCCGCCGATCGCCTCCACGGCGCGCCACACCCGCTCCGGCGCGATGTCGACCTCGGCCTCGCGCACGTCGCGATACAGGCTGCCGCCGGCCCATTCCGGGTCGGTGGGCAGCGGATCGCTCGGCGCGCCGGGCACCGAGGCCGAGGACCAGCGGGTCGCCACGGTGGCCTCCTGGACGCGGGCGCGGGCCAGCCGGACCGCCTCGTCGAAGCCGATCAGGCCCCGCGGCGGGTCCGGAACCAGCTCGGCGATCCGGTGGTCGGCGCAGACCACCTCATGGCGCAGCGACTCCACCAGCGGCCTGGCGATCGAGGCCGGCACCGGGGTGACCGCGCCGACCCAGTGGCTTGACAGGCCCGGCGTCAGCACCGGGACCGGGAGGATCCAGCGGCGCGGCAGACCGGCGACCCGCGCGTAGCGCAGCATCATCTGGCGGTAGGTCAGGACGTCCGGACCGCCGATGTCGAACACTCCCCCGGAGCCCACGGCGTCGTCCGGCGCGGCGGCGCTGCCGACGAGGTAGCGCAGCACGTCGCGGACCGCGATCGGCTGGATGCGGGTGCCGACCCACTTCGGGGTCACCATGACCGGCAGGCGCTCGGTGAGGTAGCGCAGCATCTCGAAGGAGGCCGATCCGGACCCGATGACGACCGCGGCGCGCAGCTCGACGGTCGGGATCCCCGACGCGCGAAGGGCTCGGCCGACGCGGAGACGGGAGCGCAGATGCGGCGACAGCTCCGCGGCAGGGGTCCCTTCCGGCGCCATGCCGCCGAGGTAGACGATGCGGGAAACGCCCGCTTCCCGGGCGGCGGCAGCGAAATTGCGCGCCGCCGTCTCCTCGGTCCGCTCGAAGCCGGGGCCGGTGGTCAGGGAGTGGATGAGGTAGAAGGCGACATCGATGCCTTCCAGCGCCGGTTTGAGCGTCTCCGGCGCCAGGACGTCGCCCCGCACGCGTCGGACGCGGTCGGCCCAGGCGTGGTCGCGCAGGCGGTCGGGGTCGCGGGCCAGACATCGCACGTCGAATCCGGCGGTGAGGAGTTCGGGGACCAGGCGCCCGCCGATGTAGCCGGTGGCGCCTGTCACCAACGCTGATGGCTTCACAGTTCCATGGTCCGGGCCCACCTCCGGTGACGCATTCCGGCCACACCATTGAGGAAGGCTCCACCGCTGCCGGACGGGACGCCATACTGTCGCGCATGGGCGACCTCGGATTCACCATCTGGCGGTTTGTGCGCAGGTACCGGGACCCGGTGGTGGGCACGCTCCGGCTCACCGCCAAGGACCGGCGGGGCTCGCGCGTGAAGTACGTGGGCGTCGTCAACGCTCCCGGGCTGCCCCCGACGCCGGTCTCGCACTGGGCGGCGGAGCCCGCGAGCCGGTGGGTCGTGGACGGCATGGACCTGCCGGTCGTCGTCGATCGAGCCGCGCCGGCCAAGATCAGGATCCTGTGGAAGCAGGTGCCGACGCTGAAGCAGTACCGCGCGAATCCCTACGCCCGCAAGGCCACCGCTGAGGCGTTCGGCGGCCAGGACATGACGGCACTGGATCTGGACTGAGCCGGTTCTGGACTGAGCCGGTTCTGGACTGAGCCGGTTCTTCCGGTACTACTTCCCGGCGGCCTTACCGGCCACCTTGAGAGCCCACCACACCAGCGGCACCTGGAGCGGAAGCCTGCCCAGCGCGGCCGCCCTGAGCGGGGCCGGCCGGTCGCTCCAGTCCCGCGCCATCTTGACGTTGGCGGGGAACACCGCGACGAACAACGCGGCGGCCGCGAGACCGCCCTGGCGGCGCGATCTGGGATTCGCGACAGCGGCGGCCACGGCGAGCTCGGCCACACCGCTGATGTGGGTCCAGGTGCGCGGGCTCCCGGGCAGCGAGCGGGGCACCATCGCGTCGTAGGGGCGCGGCGCGAGGAAGTGGGTGGCGGCCGCCGCGGCGAGGAAGCCGGCCAGCGCGCTGTGCGAAGAGGTCAGTCGGGGCATGTCGGTGATCCTAAGAGTTATTGGACTCAGAGTCGATAGCAGCGGAGGCGCCGGTGACAGCCTGCGCCTGGAAGTCCGCGACGAGCCGGTTGTCCTCGCCCGCGCGGGTGACCAGGACGACCCGCACCGGGTCGGCGTCCAACACCGGGATCGCGACCAGGTCCGGACGCGCCCCGGCCAGCCCGGCCGGGAGGATGGCGACGGCTTGGCCGGCGGCGATCAGCTCGAGGGTGTCCTCGAGGACTTCGACGCGCGGGCCGTCCAGCGGACGGCTCCCGTCGGGGCGCGGATCGACGTGCGCGAACGCGTTCCACGCGGGATCGGACAGCGAGATCAGCGGTTCGTCGGCGAAGGCGTCGAGGGTCACCGCGTCCCGGGCGGCCAGCCGATGGTCCCGCGGGACGACCAGCGCCCGCGCCTCCTGGTAGAGCGGGGTGACGCGCAGGCCGCGCGCGGTGATCGGCAACCTGGTCACCGCGACGTCCACCCGCCGCCGGAGCAACGCCTCGCGCGGCTCGTTCCACGCCAGATCCACGACGCGGACCGCGGCCTCGGGATGCCGCGACCGGAACCCGCGCACGGCCGCCGCCACATCGACGTTCGGCAGCAGGCCGATGGTGATCGCGCTGGGTTCGGCGGCCTGGCGGGCGACGGCCGCGGCCTGCGCGGCCAGGCGAAGCAGCGCCCTGGCCCGGGGGACGAACTGCTCGCCGGCGGCCGTCAGGCGAGTGCCGTGCGGGGTGCGGTCCAGCAGGCGGGCGCCGACGTGCTGCTCGAGGCGGCGGATCTGGCGGCTCAGTGAGGGCTGCGCGACGCGCAACTCCTCGGCCGCCCGTCCGAAGTGCCCGAATTCCGCGACGACGGTGAAGTACCTCACCAGGCGCAGATCCAGGTCTGCCGGGGG
The DNA here is from genome assembly GCF_041260665.1 of Catenulispora sp. GP43. Taxonomy (NCBI): domain Bacteria; kingdom Bacillati; phylum Actinomycetota; class Actinomycetes; order Catenulisporales; family Catenulisporaceae; genus Catenulispora; species Catenulispora sp. GP43. The sequence goes on from NZ_JBGCCT010000002.1 coordinate 700,651, forward strand.
CGGCGACGAGTCGGACATGTGGCGAGTCTAGCCACCGCCATCAGCACCGATGCCTGAGATGCATCGAGATGACAGATCGGTCTTGGACGGCCCGCGCGGGCCGGGCACAGACTTGATCAAACGCTGTTCTCCCCCTGTGGAAAGGCGAATCAGCAATGCGACACATCGCTCTCGAAGAGGCCTTCTCCGTCCCGCAATGGCGCGCGGAACTGGATTGGGACAACCTCCCGATCGGCCGGGAACTGGTCGCCACCTGGACCCGCAAGCTGCGCGACATGACCGAATACCGCCTGCCCGACATGGACGAGCACGGCATCGACATCCAAGTGCTCTCCCTCACCGTCCCCGGCATCCAGCTCGACCAGGCGGCCTCGGCCGCGCGCGACAACGCCCGCGTCGCCAACGACTACCTCGCCGGCGTCGTCGCCGAGCACCCGACCCGCTTCCGCGGATTCGCCGCGCTGCCCATGCAGGATCCGAAGGCCGCCGTCGAGGAACTCGAACGCGCCGTCCGCGACCTCGGCTTCCGCGGCGCGCTGATCAACGACCACCTCGGCGGCCACTACCTCGACGAGCCGCGCTACGACGAGTTCTGGTCCGCGCTGGAGGAGCTGTCGGTCCCGCTCTACCTGCACCCCGGCGCCCCGCCCGCCGACAGCTGGAAGGTGCTGGAGGGGCACCCCGAGATGTACAGCGCCGCGTGGAGCTGGGCCGCCGAGACGGGTGGTCATGCCCTGCGCGTCCTGTTCGGCGGCGTCTTCGACCGGCACCCGGCAGCCACTCTGATCCTGGGACACATGGGCGAGTTCCTGCCCTTCATGCGCAGCCGCCTGGACTCCCGGTATGGCACGTTCACCCCGGAGAACCCGCTGCGCCACCGGCCCTCGCACTACATCGGCACCAACATCGTCATCACGACCAGCGGCGTCTTCTCCCCCGCCGCCCTGACCGGCGCCGTCCTGGAGATCGGCGCCGACTCGATCATGTTCTCCATCGACTATCCCTACGAGACCACCGCCGACGCCGTCGCGGGGCTCGCCAACACACCGCTCGGCGACGAGGACCGGGCGAAGATCGCCCATGGCAACGCCGAGCGGATCCTGGGGATCACGGTCTGAGGCGGCATCGGCGCCCCGCAGCCGCTTGAGTAGCCTCACCGCGGGGAGGCGCCTCCATCGCCTCCTCGAACTTCTCCAGCGCCTCGCGGGGCCGGTCCGCGCGCAGGAAGGCCCGGCATAGCTCCGGCCTGGACACCGCCGCCGAACACCAGGTCCACCGCGCGCTGGCGGCACGGCGCGCCGGACGGACCAGCCTGGTCATCTCCCACCGTCTCGATACCCTGCGTGACGCCGACCTGGTCGTGGCCCTCACCAATGGCGGCATCAGCGAACGGGGAACCCATGACGAGCTGATGGCTGCGGACGGGCAGTACGCTCAGCTGTTCCGGCTTCAGGCTGAGGGATATCAGGATCACCAAGTGGGGGCGGCATGAAGCTCGACGGCAGGACCGTGATCGGCGGCAGAGCGGTGTTCGCGGCGGGCGTGGCGGTGGGGGCGCTCGGGGTTCTCGCCGCGCGCCGAGCACTGGTCTTGATCACGGTGAGCGGCGGCAGTATGAGCCCGACCTACACCGACGGCGAGAAGCTGGTGGTTCGGCGCGGCCGGCTTCGGACGCCCCGGGTCGGCGACGTGATCGTGTTCCGGCATCCGCAGCTCGCGAGGACGGCAGCGACAGCGACACAGACACCTGCGCCAGCACCAGCACCAGCACCAGCACGGCCGGACGTCGACTGGATGGTGAAACGAGTCGTCGCCATCGAGGGAGACCGGGTTCCCGAGGAGATCCGCCACGCCGTCGGCGCCACCGACGCGGGATCCGTTGTCCCGCCTGGCTTTCTGCTGGTGCGCGGGGACGACCCGGTGAGCCTGGACTCCCGCCACTTCGGCTACCTCCCGACCACCGAGGTGCTCGGGGTCTCGGTACGACGGCGCCCGCGCGCTTCCGCATTGCGGTAGCAGACAGGGGACCCCCGTTTGGAGGTCCCCCGCCTTCGCCCTTACGGCTTGAACTCCACGACCTGCGGGTCGTGGTCGCTCGTCTGGTTCGCGAACTCCGAGTTCACGTGGACGACCTGGTAGCTGTAGTCCTTGATCCCCTTGCTGACCAGGATGTGGTCCAGGACCTCGGACACGCCCTCGTAGTCGTACGTGTACTGCTGGTTCGTCGGCAGGGTGCTGATCAGGTCCGTCAGGATCGACGGGCCGGTGCCGTCGGCGGTGCCGGTGCGCAGCGAGTTCAGCGCCGGGCTGAACTGGTAGTCGTTCAGGTCGCCCAGGGAGACGACGTCGGCGTGCTTGTCGACGTCGAGCAGCTTCTGGATGAAGTCGTGCTCCACCTGGGCCTGGCCGGAGCGCTGCAGGGCCGAGGACTGCGCCGGGAACTGGAAGCGGCCGTCCTGGTTCTGGTCGCCGAGCTTGGCGTCGAAGTGGTTGGCGATGACGAAGACGTCCTGGTTCCGGAAGCGGAACTCGCCGACCAGCGGCTTGCGGCTGGAGCTCCACACCGGGTTCGTCGGGTCGATGCGGCCCGGGGACAGCGTCAGCGCCGGCTCGCCGTGCTTGGCCACCACCTGCGTGCTCGTGGTGGTGCGGTTGACGCTCGGGTCACCGGAGTCGACGAAGCTCACCCGCGCCGGGTTGTACAGGAACACGGTGCGGATGTTGCCGCCGGGCTGGCCGCCGTCCTGGTCGTTGGCCGGGTCGATCTCGCGGTAGCTGTACTGCGGGCCGCCGGCGGCGACGATCGCGGCGGTCAGCTTGCCGATGGTCTGGTCGGCGGCCACGGTGCCGTCGTCGGTGGCGCCGCTGTTGTCCTGGATCTCCTCCAGGGAGATGATGTCCGGCGTGGCGAGGTTCTTCACCACGCCGGCGGCCAGGGCCTGGTACTTGGTGTCCGGGTCGGACGGCGCCAGGTTCTCCACGTTGTAGGTGGCGATCGACAACTGCTTGGCCGAGGCCGGGGAGGCCACCACCGGCGCCAGGCCGCCGTGCTGCACGGTGCCCAGCGTGGCGGCGGCGATCAGGAAGCCGCCGTACTGCGAGTAGTCGATCGGGCCGACGGTCGCGCCGCCGAAGGTGTCGCCGACGGTCACCTGCGGGTTGCTGCCGTCGTCGGCGACGACCTCCAGCCGGCCCGAGGGCGTCTGGTTCTCGCCGAGCAGTTCCGAACCGCCTCGGTAGGTGACGGCCTCGGTCGGCTTCACCGTCACGTACTGCTCGCCGTACTTGTCCGACGGGCCGATCACGCGCGCGTCGTCGACCTCGGCCCGCATGCCCTCGATGGAGCGGTAGAAGTCCAGCACCGAGCGCGCCGGGGTGATCGGCGTGCTCTCGATGTTCGCCCCGCCCAGGTCCGGCGCGTAGGTCGCCGGGACGTCCGAGGCGTTCAGGACGATCGGCGCCGGCAGCGGGTTGCCGCTGCTGAGCTTGGTGACCGTGGCCGAGCCGATCTCGGTGACCGACAGGTTCGAGGTGGTCGCCGTGGTGTCCCCGCCGGCCAGCGGGTAGTAGTTCTGCACCTTGCCGGAGACCAGGACCGAGTCCCCGGCCGCGACGGTCGGCGCGGAGCTGGTGTAGACGAAGATGCCCTCGCTGGTCGCCGGGTTGGCGTCGGGGTTCGGGTCCTGGATCCAGAAGCCCTTGGAGCCGCTGGTCCGCACCGCGGTCACGATGCCGGGCACATTGGTCACCGACTGGCCGTTCTCCGGCGAGATCCAGGTGGTGCCGGTGATGTCGTGGATCCGCAGCGGGCCCGGGGTCGAGCCGCCGCCGGTCCCGGAGCCGCCCGGCGTCGGCGTCGGCGCGCCGGCGGTGAAGTCGGCGCCGTTGTCGTCGGTGTCGGTGCCGGAGGCGTTGCGCGCCACCGAGGTGGTGTTGCCGGCCGCCGGGGCGTCAGCGCCGCCCTCGTGGATGACGGCGGTGCCGTAGCCGACCAGATCCTTGATGCTCGCGTCGGCCGCGCAGTCGGCGGCGGTCTTGCACGTCAGCGCGGTCTGCGAGGTGACCAGCGCGACGGTGCCCGCGGTGCCGGACAGGTTGATCGCCCCGGTGGCGTCCGGCGTCGGCAGGTCGGCGGTCCCGCCGGCCCCGGCCGCCTCGCCGACCAGGTAGGTGGCGCCCGGCGCGATGCTCCCGGTCAGGTTGGTGACCTGCCACGTGGTGCTCGCCCCCGGCGCGGCCGAGATGTACTGCACCGACCACGAGGCCAGCGACACCGGTGCCGAGCCGTCGTTGCGCAGCTCGATGAAGTCGTTCTTCAGCGTGGCGCCGGAGTTTCCGCCGCCGCCGTACACCTCGTTCACGACGACGTCGGTCGACACTGTCGCATGCGCCGACGGCAGGAGCAGCACGGCGGCGACGGTGCTGGCCGAGACCGCCATGGCGGTCAGGGAACGGGTCCTGGACACGGTCCTCCTCGAAGAAAGGGTCTGGATCGACTCGCATTGTGCGGTGCTTGGGCAAACCTCAGGCGTCCGGCAAGCGGGCATCTGGTGCTGAGCGCAACACTCGAGCCTTCCCCGTACCAGGCAGATCAGTCCTCGATGATGGAGGCGGTGGGGGTTTCACCTATGGGGGTTCCGGTGGGGGGCGTGCCTACTTCCCGGCCCCGGTGACCGCCAGCGCGGTGGTCCAGTTCGTCGCGATCGCCTGCTGCGCCGCCGCGAGCGTCACCTTGTGCGCGCACACCGCCTTGTGCAGAGCGTTCTCGACGCTGTCCTTCGGGTTCGGCAGCGGGCCGGGCTCGGGCCACAGGTTCGCGGTGTCGTTGCTGCCGCCGAGTTCGAGGCTGACCAGGTGGTCCAGCTCGCTCTTCGTGCTGTCGGGAACGCCGTAGGCGCTGTACAGGGCGTGCTTGATCCTGTCCGTCGCGGACACCGCGGGCCGGATCTTCGTCGTGTAGCCGGTCGTGCAGATCGTGGAGTCGATATTGGACTGCGTAACCGCGTCCTGGACGGCGCCGGGTGTGCAGGACGGGTCGGGGCGGTAGGTGGTCGGGGCATTGCCGCTCATGCGGCAGTGCAGGTTGGCCGGGACGGTTCCGACCTGGCTCGGCGCGAGCCGGGTGCGGGCCAGCGGGGCGTTCGCACCGCCGCCGGCCGGCGCGCTGGTCCCCGCGGCCGATCCGCTCGGGGTGTTCTGGGCGCCGCTCAACGGGGTGCTCTTGCAACCGGCGCAAAGCGCTGCGACGGCTGCGCAGACTATGAGGGTCTTACGTATGGTCGTCACCGGGAGTCCCCTTCAGGTCGGTTGTTCGCACGCATCTGCGATTCCTCGCCGTATACCGCGAATGGCGACCGCGAACCGTCATCATGCTGGGTGATCATCCACCTCCGTTTCAAGCGGGGGCTGAGTTCCAAAGCTGTGCCGCGCTGGAGACATCGAGGTCTGATATCTCCAGCGCGGCCGTTCTACGGTCCCCAGTCGCTCAGCCGCTCAGCCGCTCAGCGCAGGAAACCCGCGTAATTGTGCTGCTGAAGCTGCGACTCGATCTGCTTCACGGTCTCCAGCCCGACGCCGACCATGATCAGGATGGTGGTGCCGCCGAAGGGGAAGGCGACGCTCGCGTGCAGCCGGTCCAGGGCGATCATCGGGATGGCCGCGATCACCGCGAGGTAGATCGCGCCGGGCCAGGTGATGCGCGTCGCGGTGTAGTTCAGGTACTCGACCGTCGGTCTGCCGGCGCGGATGCCGGGGATGAAGCCGCCGTACTTCTTCATGTTGCCGGCGATCTCGACGGTGTCGAAGGTGATCGACATGTAGAAGAAGGCGAAGCCGAGGATCAGGAGCAGATAGCTGAGCGTGTAGGTCAGCGGGTATCCGTGCTGGGTCACGCTGAAGTGCCGGTTGACCCACCCCTGCCAGCCCTTGGCCGAGTCCGTGCCGCCGGTCAGGCCGGCCAGCATCACCGGCATCTGCAGCAGGGACGAGGCGAAGATGACCGGCACCACGCCGGACTGGTTCAGCTTGAGCGGGATGTACGTGGAGGAGCCGCCGTAGGCGCGCCGGCCGACCATCCGCTTGGTGTACTGGACGGGGATGCGACGCTGACCCTGCTCGACGAAGACGACGGCGCTGACGGTCAGCACGCCCAGCGCCAGGACCCCGAAGAACGCCGGCCACCCGCCGAGGGTGTGCGACGAGAGCTTGATCGCCCACACCGAGCCGGGGAACTTGGCGGCGATCGAGGTGAACATCAGGACCGACATGCCGTTGCCGACGCCGCGGTCGGTGACCAGTTCGCCGAGCCACATCAGCAGCGAGCAGGCGGCCGTCATCACCACGACCATCACCGCCATGCCCTCCCACGTCACCGCGGGGTAGAGGACCGCGACGCCCTGGCACTTGCCGCCCAGCAGGTAGCCGGGGTTGTTGCGGGCCGCGGTCAGCGTCATCGTCGATTCCAGGACCGACAGGCCGATGGTCAGGTAGCGCGTGTACTGCGTGATCTTCGTCTGCCCGGCCTGGCCCTCGTTCTTCAGCGCCTCCAGGCGCGGGACCACGACCGTGAGCAGCTGCAGGATGATCGAGGCGGTGATGTAGGGCGTGATCCCGAGGGCGAAGATGGACAGTTGCTGGAGCGCCCCGCCGGAGAACAGGTTGAGCAGCCCGAAGGCCTGGCTTCCGGTGCCGGCCTTCGTCGAGGCGCCGGTGCAGGCGGCCAGCGCCTTGGCGTCGACGGCGGGCAGCGGGATGTGCGCGCCGAGCCGGTAGACGGCCATGATGCCGAGCGTGAAGAGTAACTTTCTTCGCAAATCGGGCGTGCGGAACGCGCGGAAGAACGCGGTGAGCATCGACGGCCCTCCGTGGGAGCTGGAAATCTTAGGTTGTTGAGAGCGGGGGTGTTGGGGCCGGGCGCCTGTGACCGCCAGACGGCTACACAGCTGCCCTGAGGCCGGTGAAGGTGCCGCGGTGCGCGGCGCGCCAGGTCGCCACGGCGTCGGCCACCGATGCGCTTACTGTGGAGGTCGGGGCAGGCGTGATCGGCGCCGTGGAGGCGGCGGAGCTCGAGGGCACCGGAGCGGGCGGCCGCACCAGATCAGAACCCGGGTTCCCGCCATAGGTGCCGCTACCGTTGCCGCTGCCCGGGATGGTGGTGGGCCGCGCCGAGGACCCCGAATCGTTGAGCGCGTAGGCGGTACCCAGCCCGATCGCCGCCGCCGCGGCCGCCGACCCGACGACCTTGCCGACCAGCCGATGGCGCCGGACCCGCTGCCCGCGGTCGAGCGCCCGGCGGGTCAGGGCGTCGATGTCGGGCCGGCACTCGGCCGCGGTGGCGTCGAAGGCCGCGCGCACCGTTCCCGTGCCGTCCGCGGCGGTCTCGAAGATGTCGGTGGACACAGGTGGGCCGTCCTTTCCTGGGGTGGGTGGCGGTCAGCCGAGCAGCCGTTCGGGGAACACCTCGCCGAGCGCGACCCGCAGCCGGGCCAGCGCCCGCGAGGACTGGGTGCGCACCGAGGCGGAGCTGATGTGCAGGACCGCCGCTACGTCCTCGACACTGAGGTCCTCCCAGTACCGCAGCACGACCACGGCCCGGTCCCTGGCCGACAGATTGGCCAGCTCGGCGAGCAGCGTCAGCCGTACCGCGGAGTCGACGTCCTCGATGACCCGCTCCGGCGGCTCGGCGATCGGCTGCTCCCCCGAGCGCTTCCGTCGCCGCTGGCTGATGAAGGTGCGGGTGAGGACCGTCTGCGCGTAGGCCGCGGGGTTCTCGACTCTGCTGACCCGGCGCCAGGCCACGAACACCTTCACGAGGGTGTCCTGCATGAGGTCCTCGGCCAGATGCCAGTCGCCGCCGGCGAGGAAGTACGCAGTACGGAAGAGCCGGGCCCCGTGTGCGGCAGTGAAGTCCTGGAAGGCTTGCCGATCATCCTTCATCTCCTCTGCCTTCATCGCCCGCGCTGGTTGACGTCCACATATGGTTCAACGCGCGAGGACTCAAGCTTTGTGACAGGTTCAGGAGAGGAATTCTGAAGCGGCTGAAGCGGGTTCCTGCCCGCCGATCTCACTCGTCCGGCAGCCAGTTTCCGTGGAACCCCAGCGGAATCCGCGCCGGCAGGTGGATCCGGGCCAGCGGCTCGGCGGCGAAGTCCTGAGCGGCGAGGATCAGCAGGTCCGCCGCGCCGCGCTCCGGGTTGTGCGTGTAGGCCAGGAGGTAGCCGTCGTCCTCGGACACATCGGGTGCTCTCGGCACGAACACGGCCTCGCCCGCCATCGCCGTGCGCGGCAGGTTGTGGGCCTCGGTGGTGCCGGTGGCGAAGTCGTATTTGAGGAGCGTGTTGGCGAAGGCCGCGTCGGCGAAGGCGCCGTCGAGAGTCAGGGTATTGCGATTGAGCTCACCGACCACCGCGCTGTAGCCATAGCGGTGTGGCCGGGTCAGTACACGTTCGTCGACCCGCGGGAATTCCTGGGCACGGTCGTCCAACTGGCGCCTGGCAACCGTTCCGGCGGTCAGGCTGATGGTCCAGCGTTCAAAGGTCACCGGGCCCGGGCCGTCCATAGTGGTGATCTCGTACGAGCGTGCGTAGCGCAGGACGTCCACCACCACACGGTCGGAGTCCGCATCGCTGTCGTCGTAGGCATTCAGCGCGTGGAACAGCCAACAGGGCTCGATCTCGAACCAACGCACGTCGGCAGGCGCGCCATCGCGCGGCAGCAGCCCGACCCGCGCCTGCTGCGCCGGGTCCCACGAGTACGGCAGCCGGTGCCCGGCGGCGACCGCCGCCTTGCTGAACGTCATCGGCAGATCGAACAGGACCACGTACCGCTCGGTCAGCGCGAAGTCGTGCATCATCGGCCGGTGTGGCAAGGGGATCTCGGTGGTGCGCGTGACCTTGCCGGAGGCGTCGACGACCACGTGCCGCACATGCCGCCGGGACCAGAAGTACGTGATCGCGTGCAGCTCGCCGGTGCGCGGGTCCGCCTTGGTGTGCGCCGCGAAGCCGCCGCCGAGCGTGCCGTCGAAGTCGCAGGGGCCGACGGTGCCGAGCTCCTCGGACAGCTCGTACGGCAGCGGCCCGGCCTCCATGGTGGCCAGGATCCGCCCGGCGTGCCGGAGCACGTGCGTGTTCGGCGCGGCGTCCTTGCCGGCGTGCACCGGGCCGCCCGGCCACGGCTCGCCCAGCGTCGTGGCGACCTCGCGGGAGCGCACCCAGCGGTTGCGGTACCACTCGGCGCGGCCGTCGCGCAGCCGGACGCCGTGGATCATGCCCGCCCCCAGCAGCCAGTGGGAGCCGGGATCGTCGGCGCCGAGCGGGTTGGGGCCGTTGCGCAGGTGGCGGCCGGCCAGCTCGGGCGGGATGCGGCCGGTGACGGGCAGGTCGAAGGCGGTGATCTCCTCGGTGACCGGCGCGGACAGGCCGGTGCGGAAGCGGCTGTGATCCGGCACGCCGGGCTCCTGACTCGATGCGGGACGGTAGATCAGGACACGAAGTCGTCGACCTGGACGCCGAGGCCCTTCGCCCCGGCCTCCCGCCGCAGATGCGCGGCCAGCGCCATGTCGAGGATGCCGAGGCCGAACGGCGAGTAGATCAGGGTTCGATCAGGGTCGCGCCGGAACGATCCCGGGTCGCGCACCACGTCCCCGATCTCGGCGTCCACGAAGCCGGTGCCGCCGCTCGCCTGCGACGCCAGATGTACCGACGTGCCCTCCCGGTTCACGTGATCGGTGTCGTCCACGACGTTCTGCGCGGCCAGCATGTCCGCGACCGAGATGTCGCGCAGCGACACGTGGAGCACCGTGCTGCCCGGCGCGAGCGGCGCCAGGTCCAGGTGCGGCGTGGCGGCGGTGGTGGCGAGCGAGACCAGCCGGTGCGCGGCCAGCGCCTCGGCAGCGGTGCCGACCGTCCGCGTCGCGATCCCGAGCTCGTCCGTCGCACGCCTCGCGAACCCGGCGGCCCGCGCCGGATCCAGGTCGTGGACGGTCGCCCGCACCAGCTGTGGCAGTTCGGCGCGCAGGAAGCGCAGCACCTCGAGGTTGATGACGCCGCAGCCGATGAGAGACACCGCCTCGGGCGCGGGCTCGGCGGTCAGCAGGCGGGCGGCCAGGGCCGCGCTGGCGGCGGTGCGCTTCGCCGAGATGACCGAGCCCTCGATCAGCGCGTCGGGCCGGCCGGTGACGACGTCGTTGAGCACGATCGCGGCGCTGGCCCGCTCCAGGCCGCGCCCGATGTTGCCCGGGACGCTGGCGATCCACTTCATGCCGGCGGCCGGGTTCGGGCCGCCGAGGTACGCGGGCAGGCCGATGATCCGGTCCCGGGGCCGGTCGGGGAAGCGCAGGAATACCGAGTGGGGCAGGGACGTGGCGCCCTCGGCATGGATGGCGTAGGCGTCGGCGACGATCTGCGTGATCTCGCGTTCGCGTCCTTCCACCAGCGCGCGGACGTCGGACTGGCGCAGGATCAGCACGGGACGTTCTCCTCTGGGGACTTGGGCTCGGGGCCCGTGGGACGGTCGCCGCCGTCGGGGAAGATCAGCACACAGACGGAGTCCGGCGGCGGCGGGGCGGTACGGGTGAATGCCGAAAGGACCGCGCCGGAGGACGCGCCGGCGAGGATGCCCTCGGCCTCCAGCAGCAGGCGGCGGCCGGTTTCGGCGTCGTCCGGCCCGACCGCCACGGCCCGGTCGAACCGCCCCAGGGGCAGGTCCGCGAGCCGGTCGCCCCGTCCTGCGTCGTCGACCGCGACGACGCGCGTGGCCAAGCGATGCGCGCGGATGTGGGCCAGGCAGAAGCGCAGCGCGGTCATGCTGCTGGTGGGGCAGTACACGTAGTCGGGCTCGGCGGGCAGCGCCGCACGGACTTCGCCGAGTAGGTCGCCGCCCCCGGTCCCGCCGGCCCGGCGGCTGCGTCCCAGCCGATACGAACCGGGCAACGCCGCCACCAGTTCATCGGCGCACGCGACCCGCGCCGAGCCGCCGACCGGCACGAGCCGCGCGCCGTACGCGCTCGCCATCGCGCGATGCCAGTCGGTGACGGCCTCGGCGTCGACGACGGCGTGCAGCTCGACACCGAAGTAGCAGCAGACCAGAGCCAGGCTCACAGCCAGGTCGGCGGAAGCCGCATCGGCCACCAAGACCCCGCCGGGCACCAGATCACCGCCCCGGATCGGCGCCAGCACCTCGCCCAGCGCCACCCGGTCCTCGATGCTGCCGGTCGGATTGAACCGCTCCAGCTTCGCGAAGACGCGCACGCCGCGCGCGGCCTCGAGCCGGCGCAGCCCGACCAGCGGCGTGTCACCGATCGTCGCCAGGATCCCGCGCCGCACCGACTGCTCCGGCGGCGCGCCGAGCGCCGCGTGCTGAACCGCCCGCCGGCCGTTGACGATGGGGCTGAGCGCATCAGGGGGCGAAGACCAGCGCAGCGAGCGCGGCTGCTGCGCGGCCACCGCGATGTGCTCGCCGGTCCGCGCGAGCGTGCGGCTCCACAGCCACCACCCGCACGGCGTCTGCCGCCAGCCCTCGCGCCAGGCGGGCAGCCCGACGGCGGCCGGCCGGACCCCGGCGATCCCCTTGGCCTTCAGCAGCGCCTCGGTCTCGGCCCAGTGCCGCAGCGTGACCCGGTCGGCCGGCAGGTCCAGCACGCCGGCCAGCCAGCCGATGGCTCCGGGCCGGGGCCGCTCGTCCTGGATGTCGACGCCGATCCAGGTGCCCTCGGTCACCCCGGCCAGTCCCCGCGGCCCGGCGTGCGAGACCGAGCCGCGCCAGGGCGAGCCGGGCCAGTGCCAGCGCCCGGCCTCGTCGCGCGCCGGACAGGTCCGGGGCGCGGCCGCGCGCCGGGCCGCGTCGCGCAGCAGCGCCAGGCCCGAGGGGCTGGTGTCGCGGCCGAACGCGTCGCGCGGCGACGGCGCGGCGGTGGTCAGGTGCAGATGCAGCGCGCTCATCGGACGAACCTGAACCGGGGGACGGCCAGCAGGAAGAGCCCGGCCGCGACGGCCAGCAGCACGCCCGAGGCCGGCAGCACCGAGGCCAGCCCGTCGCCGCGCACGAGCACGTCCTGGTATCCGTTGAGCGCGATGCCCTGCGGGACGTAGTCGGCGATGTCCCGCATGAACTGCGGCATGAAGACGCCGGGCACCATGCATCCGCCGAGCGCGGCCAGGACCAGCACGACGACCGTGCCCATCCCGTTGACCTGAGCCTCGGTGCGGGAGAAGGAGGCCAGCAGCAGCCCGAGAGCGGCGGCGCAGCAGGCCAGTGCGGCGCTGAGCGGCAGCAGGGCCAGCGGGTGCGCGCCCAGGCCCATGCCGAACACCAGCCGCCCGAAGGCCAGCAGCACACCGACCTGGACCAGCGCGACGAGCAAGTACGGGGCGACCTTGCCGAGCAGCAGCTGCCAGCGCGGCATCGGCGAGCTGAGCAGCCGGCGGAAGGTGCCCTCGCGCCGTTCGGCCAGGATCGAGCCGGCCATCACGGTGACGATGAAGAACACGTACATGACCGCGTAGCCCGGCACGTTCTGCTGGTAGACGGTGGGGTATTTGACCGCCGTGGAGCCGGACGGCAGGGCTGTAGTGGCGTCGACGGTGTGCGCGGCCCGGTCCAGGCCGGTGATCTCGGCGACGGCCGACTTCACCGCCGGATCGGACTGGCTGCCCGCCAAGCGGTTCAGCGCGAGGTCGGTCCGGGTCTGGGCGCCGACCGCGAGCACCACGCCGTTGATCGCCGATTCCAGCGGGTCCACGACCTGCCGGACCGCCGAGGGGTCGACCACGTAGCGCACGGAAGGGGCCGCGCCGGACTCGATCTGCTGCTCGAATCCGGCCGGGATCACCACCGCGAAGGCGTCGGTGCCGGCCTTGACCCGGACCTGGGACTGCGCCTCGGTCTGGCTGGTGACCCTGAGCTCCCCGGTGCTCGTCAGGGCACTGAATAGGGAGCGCGCCGCGGTCCCGCCGTCCTGGTCGACGACGCAGATGCTGAGCTTGCCGGAGGAACCGAGGTTGGCGAAGGAGCTGCCCAGGGCCAGGCTCATCACGGTGATGAACATGATCGGCGAGAGGAACAGGGTGATCATCGCGCCGCGGTCGGCCAGCAGAACCCTGAGTTCTTTCTGGAGCATGGTCAGCATCAGGCGCCGTCCCGTACGTGTCGGCCGGTCAGGCTCAGGAACAGGGATTCCAGATCGGGGCGGCCGAGCCGGATGCCGCCCAGGCCGATGGTGTGGTCGGCGGCGATCTGCGCGACTTCGCGCAGCGCGCCGGCCATGCTGTGGGCGCGCAGGCGCAGGACGTCAGGGCCCTGACCCGAGGGTGCCGGCACCACCTCGATCTCGCCGTGCCGGGCCAGCCGGGCGGCCAGGCTCTGGACGCCGTCGGGCAGCAGGGCCAGTTCCTGCTCGGTCGCCGACCATTCCAGCAGGCCCTCGCCGAGCGGACGCAGCAGCTCGCCGTGGGTCCCCTCGGCGATGACCCGGCCGTCGTCGACCACGACGAAGCGGTCGCACAGGCGCTCCACCTCGGGCATGTAGTGGCTCGTATAGACCACCGACATGCCGAGCTCGTCGCGCAGCCGCAGCACCGCGGCGAAGATCTGGTCGCGGCTCTGGGCGTCCACGCCGACGGTCGGCTCGTCCATGAACAACAGGCGCGGCTGGTGCAGCAGCGCGGCGGCGATGTTGACCCGCCGCTGCATACCGCCGGAGTAGGACGAGACGCGGTCGTCGGCCCGGTCGGCCAGGTCCACGACGTCCAGGGCCCAGGCGATCCGCTCGCGGCGCAGCTTGTTCGGCAGCCGGTAGGCGCCTGCGAAGAAGCGCAGGTTCTGCCGGGCCGACAGGCTCGGGTAGAGCGCGATCTCCTGGGGCACCACGCCGATGAGGCGTTTGGCGCGGCGCGGTTCGGCGGCCATGTCGACGCCGTCCACGTGCACGGTGCCGGTGTCGGGCCGCAGCGCTCCGGTGAACATCGCGATGCTGGTGGACTTGCCCGCGCCGTTCGGGCCGAGGAATCCGACGATCTCCCCCACGGCCACCCGCACCGAGATCCCGTCGACGACGGTCCGGTCGCCGAACCGCTTAACCAGGCTGTCCGCGTTGAGCACGACGGCCCGCGGCTCGCGGACCCGGGCGCCGGCCGGCTCCGGGTCCGCCTGCGCGACGTCGAGCCAGGCCATCAATCGGCCCTCGACACGACGAGGGAGAAGTAGCTGCCGCCGTAGGCGAAGCTGGAGATCAGGGCGTGCTCGACCTCTGATACGCAGCCGCTCTGCGGGACCAGGCCGGGCACCTCGGCCGGGGCCACGTCCACGCCCCACGTACCGGGGACCGAGCCGTCGCCGAGCGCCCGCACCGCGGCCAGCAGGCCCAGGCCGGCTGCCGATCCGAGGGTTTCGCCGAGCACTGATTTGGTGGCGGTGACGGGCCGTCCGGCCAGACCGGCGGCTTGCAGGGCCAGGGACTCAGGACCATCCACGCTCTCGCGCCCCATCGCCGCCGCCGCGACCATGCCGATGTCGGCGGGATCGAGCCGGGCCGCGCGCAGCGCCTCGGTGAACGACCGGCTCCACGCGTGCCCGTCGCCTCGCAACGCCGCCATCCCGCTGTCGTCGCCGGTCAGGCCGAAGCCCGCGACCCGTGCCAGGGCGGTCGCCCCGGACCGCTCGGCGCCGGCCGCCGACTCCAGCACCACGGCGACGGCGCCGGCGGCCAGCACGGTGCCGCCGCCGTGGAAGGGCCGCACGCCCTTGTGGCTGAGGAACCCGGGCACCTTCACATGCCCGGCCAGCACCGCCTCGGGGCACTCGTCGGCGACGACCACCACGATGCGCTCGGCGGCGCCGCGCCGGATCAGGCGGTAGGCGTAATGCAGGGCATTGAGACTACTGGTACCGCCGCCACAGATCGTGGCGGTCACGCCGCGGAAGCGGTGCAGGATCGCGATGTGCCCGGCGGCGGCGTTGACGACCGTGTTGGGGAAGAACTTGGGGTTGGCCCCGGCCGGACCGGACAGGATGACGCCCCGGTTGAACTGCTCGACCGGGGTGATCGGGGCCAGGCCGGTGGCGAAGATCAGCCCGGTGCGCTCGGCCAGCAGCCGGTCCGGCTTGCCGATCAGCTGGTGCAGCTGCGCCACGGCGGCGGCCCCGAGCCGACTGGCCGGGTCCATGCGCCGCAGCACCGCCGGGTTGATGCCGGCCGCGATCTTCGCCAGGTCGACGGTGCCGGCCGGGCGGATGCCGTAGCCGGGCACGTCCACCTCGCCGGTGTAGACCGGGTCGGAGGCGGCCAGCGCGGCCAGCAGCCGGGGGTGGTCGGTCGCGCCGCCGGCGATCCCGGCGATCCCGGTGATGACGACCTCGCGGCCCTCGGCGGCGGCGATCGCGGCCGGGGGCGTGCCGAACCTGGCCGGGTTGCGGACCACGACGGCGGCGTTGTTGCCGCCGAAGGCGAAGGAATTGGACACCACGAGGTTCACCTCGGCCGGCCGGGCCTTCTCCGGCACGATGTCCAGCCCGCTCGGCGAGGCCGCGCCGCCGGTGTTGACCGTCGGCGGCATCATCCCGTCGCGCACCGCCAGCGCGCACACCACGGCCTCGACCGCGCCGGCCGCACCGAGGGTGTGCCCGATCATCGACTTGGTGGAGCTGGTCGGCGGCGGCGCCCCATACGGCGAGAAGAGCGTCAGGATCGCCTTGGGCTCCACCGCGTCGTTGGTCGGGGTGCCGGTGCCGTGGCCGTTGATGTAGTCCACTTCGTCCGGGGTGTTGCCGGCGCTGGCCAGCGCGGCGGCCATGGCCCGGACCGCGCCGTCGCCGCCGGGGTCCGGCGCGGTCTGGTGGTGGGCGTCGGCCGACAGGCCGTATCCCGCGATCTCGGCGACGGCGGCGGCCCCGCGCGCCTCGGCGGCGTCGGCGCTCTCCAGCACCAGGAAGCCGGCGCCCTCGCCGAGGTTGAGCCCGGCCGAGCGGGTGTAGGGCGAGCAGGGGCCGGTGTCCAGCGCGCCGAGGCTGTTGAAGCCGCTGAACGACAGGCTCGCCAACGGGTCCACGCCGCCGACCAGCACCGCGTCGGCCTCGCCGGCCCACAGCAGTTCCAGGCCGTAGCCGATGGCGACGGCGCCCGCGGCGCAGGCGTTGGACAGCAGCGAGCGCGGGCCGGTCAGGTTCAGGCGCGCGGCCACGACGTCGGCCACACTGTGGATCTCGTAGCCTTTCAGCAGCCTGATATCGGCGTGCCGCAGGTCCCGGGTCAGCCACTGCCGGTGGAACTGCTCGATGCTGCGCATGCTGCCCAGGCTGCTGCCGACCACGACGCCGACCCGCTCGGGGGCGTAGCCGGCTTCGCTCAGCCCGGCGTGGGTGACGGCCTCGCGCGCGGCGGCGTGGGCCAGGGTCAGGCAGCGGTCCTCGCCCGGCACGTCCGCGATCGGCGACTGGCCGCCGACCCGGGTGACGAGCCCGTCGGTGGGGACGGCGCCGACCTCGCCGATACCGCTGCGGCCGGCCTTGATCGCGGCCCAGCAGGCGGCGGCGTCGGCGCCGACCGCCGAGACCATGCCGAGTCCGGTGATGACGACGCGCATGGCTCACGCACCGATTCGTTCGGACCACGACAACGGCACCACGACCGGCGCCGAGACGGTGCGCAGCTTGACCGCGGCGCCGTCCGGACCGGTGCCGCGCAGCGTGAGGCCGGGCACGTCGAAGGGCTTGTCCAGCAGGCCGAGGGCCAGATCGTCGGCGGCGTCCACGGTCGCGAAGACCTCGCGCACCGCGCCCACGGCCACCTCGCCGGCGTACAGCGCGGTCCCGGCCGCCGGGGCGGTGCCGGCCGGGGCGGTCAGGTGGATCAGGCCGCGCTCCGGCTCGGGGTCCGCGCTCAGCGCGGCGGCGCCCCGGAAGTCGTCCTCCCGGTTCCAGCTGACCAGCCACTCCAGACCGGCCTCCCGCACCGTCAGGCCCTCCGAGTAGACGGGGACCTGCGGGTGGCGCGCCTCGGCCCGGACCCGGGCCAGCGCCTCGGCGCCGACCGCCCCGCCGCCGAGCGCCTCGGCCTGCTCCAGCACCCACGCGGCGGAACCGGACGCCACCGGCGCGAGGAGTACGTACCCGAACTCACCGGTGCTGCCGATCCGGGCCAGGACGCCATTGCCGCCATTCCCGCCGCTGCCACCGCCGGCCGGGGCGACCACGGCGGCGCCGTGCAGCACCAGGCTGGAGACCTCGAAGTCGACGAGCTGCGCGGCGATCCGCCAGGCCTTCGGGCCCTCGAACGCGACGGCCTCGTACTCGGCGGCGGCGTCGGCGACCTCGGCCTCGTCCAGGTCCGCGGCGACCGCGCGCACCAGATCGGCGAGGTCGGCACGGGACTGCGAGAGCAGCCAGCCGGTGTCATCGAGCTCGATGTGGACGACCGCGTCCCACACGCCGCCGTCGGCGTCCAGGACGAGGGAGTCGCGCGCGGTGTTCGGCTCGACGTACTCGCTCTCGCGCGCCAGAAGCCGGCTGAGCACCAGGCCGCGCTCCAGCCCGGTGAGGCTCACCAGGCCGGCGGCGGGAGCGTAGACGCCGACGGTGCGGCGAAGGTGGTCGTAGTGGCGCGCGACGGCGGCGGGGGTGGTGGCGGTGGCATCGGTCATTGTTCTGCTGCTCCTGTGAGGACGAGTTCGGTGTGCGAGGCGGAGGCGGAGGCGGGGATGAGGAGGCGGTGGGCCGCGTCGGCGTCGTCCAGGACGGTCAGCCGCCAGGCCGCGGCGCCCGAGTGCCCGGCGGGGTGCCGGGTGACGAGGGCGAGGAGGAGTCCGGAGGGAGTGGCGCGGAGGAGGATTTCGGCGGCGGAGGGTTTGGTGGCGAGAGAATCAGAGGCTGCGGTGGACTCGGGGGCACTCGAATCAAGAGCGGCGGCGTGCAACCAGCGGCCGTCGTCCAAGCGGATGGCGAGCCGATCACACCAGCGCTGCCAGGGCCCTGACTTCTCCAGCAGCCAGGCCTCCCCCGGCGCCCCGGGCACCAGCGCGACGGCCGACTTCGCTGCGGGGGTGATCCACAGAATCAGTTCGCCGTCACTGTCTGCGGCCGGCGCCTGTGCCGCGAGGCGGATCCCCAGTGCATCAGGCTGGATCGACCAAGCCAGATCAGGGGCGGCGAATTGACCGGCCGCGGCATCGAAGCTCCAGTCCCGCTCCGGCTCCGGACCGCCCCAGCCCATGCCGCGCCGAGGTTCCTCACGCGGACCGTGTCGGCCAGCCCACAGCCCGGCGCGCCAAGCGGTGTTCCGGGCGAAGACCCGGCTGCGCGGGAACGGCGTGGCGAGCACCGGCACTCCGGCAGCACGCCAGGAGACCAGTCCCCCGCCGGCCGGATCGAGCAGCAGCACATCGTCTCGATGCGTGAGGCGATACACCTGCCGCCGCGCGACCTCCGCTGGCGACCATTGAACCGGTTCCGGGTCGGCGGACTTGTTCGTGGCCTGCGATGTCGCCAGGGTGCGCGTCCGACAGCCCTCGGCGATCCGCGGCTGCGCATCGGGCACGACATCGCCGGGGCAGTCCGCGTCAGTAAAGGCGATCCGGTACTCGGCGCCAGCATCGAGATCGAGGGCGAGCACATTCTCGGCGATCAGCCGCGCCGACGAATCCCCGCCAGGACTCAGTATTCGTACCGCCAGTCCGGTCAGCGCGTCCCACCAAGCAGGTCCGTCATCCGCGCCGAGAACCAACCCGGCCGCGCCGAACTCGGTGGCGTCGATCGGATACAGCCCTCGCCCGGCCGGCACGTACCGGTCCCCGGTGAAGAGCAGCCCGGACCGCAGCCCGCCGACCACCATCGTCCGCAACCGCGCTTCCGCAACGACAGCCGGCGCCGGGCCCTGCCACCACACCCGCTGCCGCAGCACACCGCCGGCCAGCTCGGTCTCGCGGTAGAGCGTGGCCGCACCGTACCGCTCGGCGACCCGCCAACCGCCGCCGGACGCGCCCTGAAGCGGCTCGACCTCCAGCTCGCGCCGCAGTGCCCGCCGCCATCCGGTCAGGTACGGCGGCCCGGGCACCGGCCAGCTCTGGGTCAGCACCGGGCCGACGTGCCGGTCGTGGTGCACCGCGACGCTTCCGTCGCCGTGGTCGAGCACGACGGCCAGCGGCCCCTCGCGGAACAGCGAGATCGCCGCCGGCTGCTCGGCCCTGGCCGGCGGCAGCACCGGGTCGGGCCCGGGGCCGGCGCCGGTGTCGGCCTCGGTGTGCAGGATCTCGCCGGTCTCCGGCTCCAGCAGCGCACGGAACACCAGGCCGTCCAGCGTCAGCGCGGTGCGCAGGACCCGGCGGCCGGAGACGGTCTCGGTGTGCTCCCCCAGCGGCCGGTCGGTGCCGGCGTCGGCCTGGTAGCGCCAGCCGGCCGTCATGCGGCGGCTGGCCGGGATCAGGTCCGCGTGGTCCCGCTGCATCCGGGCGACCAGCCGGGGCAGGTGGCTGACCAGCTCGATGTTGCCGTCCTCGCCGGCGCCGGCCGGGCCGACCAGGGTGCAGCCGAGCTGCCGGTACAGCGGCAGGGCGCGGTCGTTGGCCGGGCTGACGGTCAGGCGGATCGTGCCGATCTCCAGCGGCATGAGCGCCAGGAAGGCCTGGGAGAACATGCGGCCGGCCACGGCGCCGCCGCGGATCCAGGGGCTGAGGAAGAACATGTCGCCGAAGACCTCGTCGGCTCGCACCACCCGGCGTCCGCTGCCGCGGAACATCCCGACGGTGCCCAGGATCTCGCCGGCCAGTTCGGCGACGAGAAAGACGACGGTGCCCCGCTCGGCCAGCTCGGCGCGGACCATCGCGGCGTCCAGGGGGCGGTCGACGAAGTTCGGCGCGTCGCGGTGCTTGTTGTAGAGCTCTGCGACGGCCGCCGCGTCGCTGTCCATATACGGCCGAACGACCAGGGCGTCGGCAGCCGTCTCACTGGGGGCCATCGCCGCCGGGCCCGCCGCGCTCGCTGACGACCAGCGTTCCCGCCGCCGCCGGCTCCGTACCGACACTGGCCCGGACCTGGACCGGGGTCAGACCGCCGAAGCCGCGGCCCAGTTCGGCGGACAGCGTCAGCTGGTCGCCGGGGACCACCAGCCGGCTGAACTTCATCTGCTTGATCGCGCCGAGGTAGCCCACGCGCGCGGCCTGATTCTCAGAATCCTCAATCGCCCAGGACGACGCCAGCACGACGGCGGTCAGCTGTGCCATCGACTCCACGATCAAAACCCCGGGCATGATCGACTGATCGGGATAGTGGCCGGCGAAAAAGGGCTCTGAGACCGTCACGTTCTTCACGCCGTGCCCGCGCTTCCCGGGCTCGACGTCATAGGCGCGGTCCAGCAGAAGCATCGGCCAGCGGTGCGGCAGCATCGCCCGGATCCGGTCGGCGCCGAAGCTGAGCAGCGGCGTGCGCACCGATCCGTTCGCCGTCGCGGTCGCATTCTCAGTCGCCTGAGCGCTCATGCCGACACGCTCTCGGTCTCCACACGCGGGATCTCGCCCAGCGTGCCGATCACGAAGTCCACCAGCCGGTTGACCGAGCCGAACTCGGCGCGGTCGTCGTCGGTGATCGTCACGCCGAGGTGCTCCTCGAACATGACCACGATCTCCAGCGTGTCCAGCGAGTCCAGCTCCAGCCCGCGGCCGAACAGCGGCTGGTCGTCGCCGATGTGCTCCGGGGACACGTCCAGGTCCAGGCTCTGCACCAGCAGCGTCTTGACCCGCCGGTTCAGCGCGGCACGCGCCCGGGCGTGCTCCAGCAGCTCGTCGTAGTCCAGCACCATCTCGGTACTCCCATTCCGGTAGTGATCAGGGTTCTGCTACGGGGTCAGGCCGCCGTCGACGACGAGGACCTTGCCGGTGATGTAGGAGGCGGCCGGACCTGCCAGGAACGCGACCGCGGCCGCGACCTCCGCCGGGTGGCCGGCGCGCCCCATCGGTACGGTGCCCACCAGTTCGGCGCGGGAGCGTGGCTCCATCCCGCGCAGCATGTCGGTCTCGATGAACCCCGGCGCCACGACGTTGACCCGGATGCCGCGCTGCGCGACCTCGCGGGCCAGGCCCTTGGCGAAGGCGATCAGGCCGCCTTTGCTCGCGGTGTAGTTGAGCTGTCCGGGCTGCCCGACCACGCCGCTGGTCGAGCCGATCAGCACCAGCGCCCCGCCGGTGCGGTGCATCGCCTTGACCGACTCCCGGCAGGTCAGGAACGCGCCGGTGAGGTTGGTGTCGATGACCTTCTGCCACTTGGCCAGGCTCATCGTGGCCAGGAAGCCGTCGGCGGTGATCCCGCTGTTCGCGACGGTCACGTCCAGGCGCCCGAATTCGGCCCGGACCTGCCGGAACAGCTCCTTGACCTCGCTCTCCACGCCGATGTCGGCCGGCACGGTGATCGCCCGGCGCCCCAGCGCGCGGATCTGCTCGGCCACCTCCTTGGCCGCGTCCTCGCGCGAGACGTAGTGCACGGCCACGTCACAGCCGGCCTGGGCCAGTGCCAGCGCGCAGGCCCGGCCGATGCCCCGGGAGGCGCCGGTGACCAGCGCCGCCGTGCCGGCCGGGAAGCGGCCGGAGAGGACCGCCGGTATCTCGTCAGGGTTCGTACTCATGCCTTCTCAACCTCCAGGCGGCGCACGAACGCGTCCACCGCGACAGGGGTGTCCAACAGGGCCACCCGCGGCTTGGATGGATGGTGTTTGGCCAGGCCGACCAGGGCCTGCGCGGGTCCCAGCGCCGCGTAGCGGGCCGGTTCGAACCGCTCGTCCGCGACCGCGGTCATCAGCTCCCGCCAGCGCACCGGGGCGCACAGCGTGGCGGCCAGGTCGGCGGCCACCTCGGCCGGGTCGCCGCTGAACTCGCCGGTGGTCAGCAGCCCGACCGGGGCGCCGGCGGTCAGGCGCAGCTCGCTCACGGCGCTCTTCCAGCGCTCGGCCACCGGGGCCATCAGACGGCTGTGGAAGGCGTGCGAGACGTCCAGCAGCCGGGTCCGGGCGCCGAGTTCGGCGGCGAAGGCGTGCACCGCGTCCAGGTCGCCGGAGACCACGCACTGGCGCGGGCTGTTGTCGGCGGCCAGGTCCAGGCCGTGCCGGTCGGCGGTCTGGAGCGCGTCGGCGCGCTCGGTACCGGTGGCGATCACCGCGCACATGCCGCCCCGGCCCGGCGCCCCGGCCATGAGCTCGCCGCGCAGCCGGACCAGGCGGACCGCGTCGGAGAACGGCAGCCAGCCGGCGGCGACCAGCGCGGCCACCGCGCCGACGCTGTGCCCGGCCGCGGCCGCCGCGCGCACGCCGTGCGCCTCCAGCACCCGCCACGCCGCGACCGCCGCCGTCACCAGCGCGGGCTGGGCGTTGTGGGTGGCGGCCAGCTCCTGCGGCGCCGATTCCCAGCACAGGGCGCGCATGTCCAGGCCCAGCACGTCGCAGGCCTCGTCGAACACCGCCGCGGCTTCCGGCCGCGCCAGGGCGAAGGCCCGTCCCATGCCGGGCGTCTGGCTGCCCTGCCCGGGGAACAGGGCTCGCACCCCGCGTGTGCCGGCACCGCTATCCGTTGACATGTACGGTCTCCCCCGTCGTTCGGCTCGGCTGGTTCCGGACGTCGCCGAAGTGCCGCCGCACCCAGGCGTCGTCGTAGATCGTGTCCAGGTAGCGGTCCCCGCCGTCCGGGAAGATCAGGACGCAGGTCGCGGTCGGCGGGAGCGCGGTGTGGTGGCGGAGCAGCGCGGCGGTGACGGCGCCGGAGGAGCCGCCGGCCAGGATCCCCTCGCGGCGCACCAGATGCCGGCAGCCCGCGACGCTCTCCGCGTCGGAGACGTACAGGACCTCGTCGGCCAGCGCGGCGTCGGCCAGCGGCGGCCGGATGCCGGCTCCGTGGCCGGGCAGCAGCCGCGGCGCCGGCGGCCCGCCGAAGATGACGCTGCCGACCGCGTCCACCCCGATGACCCGGGTGGGCAGGCCGCGCTCGCGGACGTACTCGGCACAGCCGCGCAGCGTGCCGAAGGTGCCCACCGAGACGAACAGGCAGTCCAGCCGCCCGCCGAGGGCCTGGTCGATCTCGGCCATGGTGCGCCGGTGCGCGCGCGGGTTGTCGGGGTTCGCGTACTGGTTCGGCCAGAACGCGTCCGGGGTGCTCTGGACGATCTCGCGCACCCGGCGCAGCCGGGCCGGCAGGTACTCGCCGGTGTCCGGGTCGGGCTCGGTAACGACCTCCAGCTCGGCGCCGTACGCGCGCAGCAGCCGGCGGTTCGTCGAGGTGGCCTTCACATCCACGACGCACACGAACCGCAGCCCGTGGTAGCGGCAGACCTGGGCCAGGCCGATACCGAGGTTGCCGGAGCTGGACTCGACCACCACCGAGCGGCCGGGCCGCAGCCGTCCGTCCCGGATCGCGGTGTGCACGATGGACTGCGCGGTGCGGTCCTTGATACTGCCGCCGGGGTTGAACCTCTCCATCTTCGCCAGCACCCGGCCGCGAAAGCCGGGCACCAGATTCTCCAGCTCGATCAGGGGCGTCCGCCCGATGATCGCGGGCAGGCCGTCGAGAGCCTCAGCTGCCATGCGCCAGAGTCTTGCCAAGGGGTCTGGACGGCCGTTGGACGCGGACTGGACCGAGTGGACGCCGGCGGTGGACGGCGATGGACGCGCCCGGCGCACAGCTGTTTGAATCAGCATGCTGAATCGTTCGGGCCACAAATGCTTCAGTGCTCTTTTTGGGGGCGATGCAGGGTGCGCATTCAGGTGCTGGGACCCGTGCGCGCATGGCGGACCGGGACCGAGCTGAGCCTCGGGCCGCCCGCGCAGCGTGCGCTGTTCGGGCTGCTGGTGCTCGCCGACGGCCAGGCGCTGTCGCGGACGCAGCTGATCGACGCGCTGTGGGCGGGCGAGCCGCCGTCCGGCGCCGTCAACGTGATCCAGACCTACGTCAAACGGCTGCGCCGGCTGCTGGAACCCGCACGGCCGGCGCGCGCCTCCAGCGCCCTGCTGCCCACGGTCGGCAGCGGGTACGTGCTGCGCCCGCCCGGCGACGGCGTGGACCTGGTGTCGTTCCGGAACCTGGTCGGCACGGCCGGCGACGCCGCGGTCGACCAGCGCGGCGTGGCGGCCCTGCTCGGCAAGGCGCTGGGGCTGTGGCGGGGCGCGCCGCTGGCCGACATCCCCGCACTGGCCGGGCACCCGACGGTGGTCGCACTGGCCCGGGAGCGGCACGCGGCGCTCGGCGGCTACGCCGACGCGATGATCGCCACCGGGGCCGCCGCCGAGGCGCTGCCGCTGCTGGCCCAGGACGCCGCGGACCATCCGCTGGACGAGGCCGCGCAGACCCGCCTGATCCGCGCGTATCACGCGGCCGGGCAACGGGATCGGGCGTTCGCGGTCTATCACGACGCGCGCCATCGGCTGGCCGACGAGCTGGGCCTGGATCCGGGGCCGGAGCTGGCCGCGGCGCATTATGCGCTGCTGCGGGTGTGGCCGCCGGCGGCGCGGCAGGCGGTACGGCCGGCGGCGGGGAGCATGGTGCGGCGGCCGCCGGGGCCCTTTCCCGGCCAGGCTTCGCGCGGCCGGGTTCCCCTCGGTCAGGCTGGACTCGGTCGGGCTGGACTCGGGCAAGCAGCACTCGGCCAGGCAGGACTGGGGCAGGCGGGACTCGATCAGGCGGAATTCGGTCAGGCGGGACTCGGGCAGGCAGGAATCGATCAGGCGGGATTCGATCAGGCGGGATTCGGACAGGCGGGATTCGGACAGGCATCGCCGGGCCGGCCGGCACCCCCGGTCCGGACCGGCAGCGTCCCAGCGGCGCCGCAATCGCCGGTGCCAGTGCCAGTACAGCCGCCGGTGCCAGTGCCGGCGCCAGTACCAGTGCTTTCGCCGGTACCGGTGCCGGCGCAGCTGCCCGCCGACGTCTTCGGCTTCGTCGGCCGGACCGGTGAACTCGCGAAGCTGTCCGGCCAGATCGACGCCGGCGGCACGGCCGTGGCGATCGCCGTGGTGTCGGGCACGGCCGGGGTCGGCAAGACGGCGCTGGCCGTCCACTGGGCCCACCGGGTCCGCGACCGGTTCCCGGACGGGCAGCTCTACGTGAACCTGCGCGGGTTCGACCCCACCGAGCGGCCGGTGGCGCCGGCCGACGCGCTGGCCGGGTTCCTGGAGGCGCTCGGCGAGCCGGGGCGGCGGATCCCGTCCGAGGTGGACGCGCGCGCCGCATTGCTGCGCAGTCTGCTGGCGAATCGGCGGATGCTGCTGGTGCTGGACAACGTCCGCGAGGCCGAGCAGGTCCTGCCGCTGCTGCCCTCCGCGCCGACCTGCCATGTGGTGATCACCAGCCGCAGCCAGCTGCAGGGGCTGATCGCCACCACCGGCGCGTTCGCGCTGTCGCTGGACCTGCTCTCCGCCGAGGAGTCGCGCGAACTGCTGGCCCAGCGGCTCAGCCCGGATAGGGTGCGCACGGCGCCGGCGGCCGTGGACGACATCGCAGAGCACTGCGCCCGCCTGCCGCTGGCGCTGGCGATCGTGGCGGCCCGGGCCGCACTACGGCCGCGGTTCGCGCTGGACGCGATCGCGGCGCAGCTGCGCGTCCCGCGCAACCGGCTGGACCTGCTGCACGGCGGCGACAGCGCCACCGATCTTCGCGCGGTGTTCTCCTGGTCGTACCGGGCGCTGGAGGAGCGGGCGCAGCGGCTGTTCGCGCTGCTCGGTCTGCATCAGGGCTCTGACATCTCGGTGCCGGCCGCGGCGAGCCTGGCCGGCGTCCCCCGGGACGAGGCCGAGCAGGACCTGGCGCAGCTCTCCAGCGCCCATCTGCTGACCGAGCACGCCCTCGGCCGCTTCACGTTCCACGACTTGCTGCGCGCCTACGCCGTCGACCGGTCCCGCACCCTGGATCCGGCCGAGCAGGACGCCGCGGTGCATCGCGTCCTGGACCACTACCTGCACACCACGTACGCCGCGGCGGTGGCCTCCGACCCGTCGGCGCCGATCGTCCTGCCGCTGGCCGACCCGCTGCCCGCGCCGCCGCCCGACATCGTGGTCGACGCCCCGGCCGACCCGGAGCAGGCGCGCGAGTGGCTGCTGGCCGAGTACCACGTGCTGCGCCCGACGGTGCAGTGGGCCGGCGAGGCCGGCTACGACGCCCACGCCTGGCAGCTGGCCTGGACGCTGTCGGCGGTCCTGGACCGGCAGCGCGGTTGGCCCGAGCGGCCGGCCGCCGGGTACTCCTGGACCGGACGGGTCGAGCCGGCGCGGGTCCATGTCCCGGTGGTGGCGTTCGGGCGCTGATTCACTCGACGGTAGGAGGTCCACCGCGACAAAGACCGGCCGTGGCGCCTCCCGCCACGGCCGGTCTTCACTCACTCGCCGGGATCAGCCCCGGTGAGCCCGGGTTCAGCCCAAGATCAGCCCGGGATCAGCCCGGGATCAGCGCGAGGGCTGCGCGTTCCCGTGCGGCTCAGCCTTGGCGTGTGCCGGGTCCGTAGCGTTGCCACGCGCCCGGGCGATGTCCGTATTGCCGTTCGCCGTACCGACGGCCTGCGAGACGACCGCACCGTCGGCACCCAGATCGACCCAGCCTGCGGCGCCGGCCACCAACGAACCGGCCTGATTGTCGACGGCCTTCGGCAGAGCACTGAGACCGCCGAGAACATAGGCGTCCTGCAACGTCTCATGGCTCAGGCTCAGGTAGGCCGCGTCCGCCGGGGACAGACCGACGGCCGGGTTGACCAGCAGCAGCGGGCCGCCGACCGCACCCATCAGGGCGCCGCCGGACAGGGCGTCGGGGAAGTTCGCGCCGGTGGCCACGCCGAAGGCGGGCTGGCCGCCGCCGAAGAACTCGGTCGCCAGCTTCAGCGAGGTCGCGTACCGGTCCGCGCCGTGGACGTCGACCCGGTACCAGACGCCCGGCAGCGTGTCGTAGGCCGCCAGCGCCTGGCCGCCGACCGCCCAGGCGGTCACGGTGCCGTTCTGCCGCTGGAGCTGGGAGGCGTACTTCTGCAGGTAAGCCCGCGTCACCGAGGGCATGGCCTTGTCGTTGGTCAGGACCACGACGCCGCCGGCGTCGTTCGCGGCCGCCGCGCCGGCGGACAGCGCGTCCGGGAAGTCGTCGCCGGTGGCGACCAGGATGTCGCGCGGGTTCGGGGCGGCGCGCTCGGCGACCGCCACCGCGGTGGCGTAGCGGTCGGGCCCGGCGATGCGGTTCGGGACGAAGCCCAGGTGGCGCACCGCCGTCTCGACCGCCGGGGAGATCGCGGCGTCGCCGCCGAGCAGGTACACGGTCGAGCCGGGGGCCAGGACCCGGGTCAGCTCGGCGGCGGTGGACTTGTCGAGCTGGCCGGTCGAGGTCAGCAGCAGCGGGCCGCCGGCGTGCGCGGCCAGTGCCGAGCCGCCGAGGGCGTCGGCGAACAGGTCCGAGCGGCTCAGGACCGCGACGTTCGCCTGCGGCCTGGGGTCGTTGGCATCGGTGTGGGTGCGCCACACGGACTGCGAGGCCTTGTCGGCGGTGTCGAAGCGGTCGTAGCCGGCCAGCCGGTGGACGAAGCCGTAGGCGGCGGTGTCGTAGGCGGCGGTGCCGTCGTGGTCGGACACCTTCGTCAGGGGATTGACACCGGGGGTGGCGACGGTGGCCGAGACCGTGTAGGTGCCGCGCGCCGGCGAGGAGGGGTCGATGTTCGTGGTCGTGACGGCGATGGTCTTGCCGTCCGCGGAGAACGTCGGGCGGGCCAGGTTGAAGGCGTCGGACGCGGACGGGAACGTGATCTGCCGCGGCGCGCCGACCGTGCTGCCGTCCGGGGCGATGTCCACGGTGAAGACCGCGGGCATGTTCGAGCCGGGGGCCAGGTTGACGTTCTGCAGGAAGGCGACGGTCTTGCCGTCCGGGGAGATGGTCGGGTCCCAGGCGTTGCCGGAGACCAGGCCGGTGCCGGCGATCTGCTTCTGGAAGGCGTGGCCGGCGGCGTCGTAGCCGCGCAGCATGACGACGCTGGGGCCGGGGCCGTTGTTCGGCATGTCGCGCTCGAAGACCAGCAGGTCCCCGCCGAACTCGGGCTTGACGTCGTCGGCGAACGACGCGCTCGGCGTGTAGCCGGTCGGCGCCCAGGTCGGGTCGGAGGAGTTCAGGGCACTGCCGTCGGCGCTGGTGACGCGCAGGACGGAGGCGTCCGAGGAGCCCGCGAGCTCGCTCCAGCCGACCGTGAAGCCGTCGTCCCCCCAGGTCGGGTGCAGCCGCTGGACGCCGGTGGCCGCCGCCACGACGACGTCGCCGCTGCCGTCGCGGTTGACGGTGTGTACGGCGTTGGTGTTGTCGATGTACGCGTACCGGTCGCCCTTGGGCGACCACGCGATTGAGGAGACATTGGCCGGCGCGTGCAGGGCGTTGCCGCCCACCACCTGGATCTGATCGGTACCGTCGGCGACGGTCAGCGGGCTCTTCGCGGGCACGCCCCCCGGATTGACGGCACCGGCCGCCGGCGCGAGCGCCGCGGCCCCGGCGATCGCCGACGAGACGACCGCCGCCACCGCTAACGGCTTGCGCATACTGCGAAACGTCACGGGTCCCTCCCCAGTCCTGCGAATGCCCGAGCTGGATGCCGGGCCGCGCAAAGTCTATTGAGACAGGCGGGGCAGCACACGCTGCGGATCTGCGTCGGATCGCTCGACGAGCAAAGCGGCCGAACCGAGGATCTGCGGGTCGGGCGCCTGTACGATCTCAAGATCCTTGTTCGCGTAGGGGAAGATCGAGAGCACGTGCTGCATCGCGGCGATCCGCGCACGCTTCTTGTCGTTGCTCTTGACGACCGTCCAGGGCGCGTCGGCGGTGTCGGTGTAGAAGAACATCGCCTCCTTCGCGTCCGTGTACTGCTGCCAGCGCTCCAAGGAGGCCAGGTCCATCGGGCTCAGTTTCCACTGGCGTACCGGGTCCACCTGGCGGATCAGGAATCTGGTGCGCTGTTCGGCCTGCGAGACGGAGAACCAGAACTTCACCAGCGTGATGCCGTCGCGGACCAGCATGCGCTCGAACTCCGGCGCCTGGCGCATGAACTCCAGGTACTCGGCCGGGTCGCAGAAGCCCATGACGCGCTCCACGCCGGCCCGGTTGTACCAGGAGCGGTCGAACATCACGATCTCGCCGGCGGCCGGCAGGTGGGTCACGTAGCGCTGGAAGTACCACTGCGTGCGCTCGCGCTCGGTCGGCTTCTCCAGGGCGACCACTCTGGCCCCGCGCGGGTTGAGGTGCTCGGTGAACCGCTTGATCGTGCCGCCCTTGCCCGCCGCGTCGCGGCCCTCGAACAGGATCACCAGGCGGCCGCCGGTCTCCTTGATCCAGTTCTGCAGCTTCAGGAGTTCGATCTGCAGCAGCCGCTTGTCGTGCTCGTACCGTGTGCGGTCCAGGCGCTCCCGGTAGGGGTAGTCCTGGCGCCAGGTGTCCACCGGGACGCCGTCCGGGCCGATGAGGATCGGGTCGTCGTCGTCCGCCTCCTCGATGCGCAGACCGGCGGTCTCGGTGACGTCGGCGAGGTCCCAGGGCTGCGGGTCGGGGGTCGGTTCTGCGCTCACAAGGGCAATATCCCCGAGCGAGTTCGCCTGGTGATCGACCGGGCGCCGAACATTGGGCTAACTCCCGTGGCGTGGCAGGGTATGGCAAGGCATGGCGACCGGCGACGCGCGGCGGTTCTGTTTCCCGCGCCGCAGCATTCAGCTTCTTGATGTTAACGAATCCTTTGCCCCGGTCGGTGTTCCATTCGTCACGGTCTGTGTCTAGCATCCCCGGTGCCGGCTTCCCCACGCCCACCACTCCCACCGCCTCCCCGCCATCAGGAGAGAATCCATGCGCATCTCCCGCAAGGCCCTGTCACTGTCCGCAGCCGTCGGCGCGGTCGCCGTGGCCGCCGCCGTCATCCCGTACGCCACCGCCTCGGCCGCCCCGGCCGCCGCCCCGGCCACGGCCGGAGTGGTGCCGACCCCCGCGCACGTCGTCGTGGTGATGGAGGAGAACCACTCCTACAGCGACATCATCGGGAGCTCCAGCGCCCCCTACATCAATTCCCTGGCTGCCTCCGGTGCGCTGCTGACCGACTCGTTCGCCGTCAGCCACCCCAGCGAGCCGAACTACATGGCGCTGTTCGGCGGCAGCACGTTCGGCCTGTCCTCGGACGCCTGCCCGGTCAGCGAGGGCAACACCGCCAACCTCGGCTCGGAGCTGCTGGCGGCCGGCAAGACCTTCAAGGGCTACTCCGAAGGTCTGCCGAAAGCCGGTTCGACGACGTGCTCCTCCGGCAAGTACGCGCGCAAGCACTCGCCGTGGGTCAACTTCAGCAACGTGCCGGGCTCGGACTCGGTGCCGTTCACCCAGTTCCCGTCCAGCTCCAACTACGCCAGCCTGCCGACGCTGTCGTTCGTCATCCCGAACCTCAACGACGACATGCACGACGGCACCGTCAGCGCCGGCGACACCTGGCTGAAGAACAACCTGTCGGCCTACGCCACGTGGGCCAAGGCCAACAACAGCCTGCTGATCGTGACCTGGGACGAGGACGACTACAGCGAGAGCAACCAGATCCCGACGATCTTCGTCGGCGCCGGTGTGAAGACCGGCCACTACAGCGAGCAGGTCAACCACTACAACGTGCTGGCCACGCTGGAGCAGATGTACGGCCTGACCCCGGTCGGCAACAGCTCGGGTGCCGCTGTCATCAGCGACATCTGGAGCTAGGCGCACGCGACACCCCGCAGTGCGCAGCGGACGGCCCGGGCACCCTCGGGCCGTCCGCGGCATGCTGTGAGCCGGGACCGCACCAGGACAAGGAAGACAAGGAAAGGGACTCCGACCTTCATGCGCCGTGCCTCCTGGCAGGTTCGCCTCGCGGTGCTGCCGCTCTCGGTGGCGGTCGCCGCGGCGACGGGCGTCGCGCGGTCGCACTCCGCGGCCGCCGGCGGCCCGATCGCCGTCCGCGCCGCCGGATGCGGCACCCCTCCCCCGGCCGCCGGCGCCGGCCGCGTCGCCTTCGCGGTCACCGACGACACGGACGTCTTCGCGACGGTCTACCTCGTGGACCCCGCCGACCGGGTCTACGCGGAGATCCCGTGGCTGACGCCGGGGCACACGCTGCCCCTGGCCACCACCCTCGGCGCGGGCCGGTACGCGATCCGCTGCGTCCTGTCCAACGGCACGATCCACACCACGTCGCAGTTCTCTGTCTCGGGTACGACCCCCGGCGCGGTCGCCGGCTACAAGCCGCTGCCCGACCTGGACCTGACCGCACCGGTCAACGCCTACCGCGCCTGGCTGGGCACCGCTTTGCCGAAGCTGCTCACGGCCGCTCAGACACTGGACGCGGACGTCGCGCGTGGCGATCTGCAAGCCGCAAAGATCGACTGGCTCACCGCGCACCTGGACTATGAGCGTCTGGGCGCCGCGTACAACTCGTTCGGGGACTTCGACGACGCGATCGACGGGACGCCGGCGGGCTTGCCAGACGGCACGGCAGACAAGAAGTGGGCCGGCCTGCACGCGATTGAACATGGGCTCTGGCATTCCTCCTCCGCTTCCGACATCAGGCCTTTAACACAGGGCCTCGTCACCTCGGTCCAAGCCCTGATCGAGGACTTCCCGAGCGAGGAGGTCGATCCCGGCGACCTGCCGCTGCGGGCCCGCGAGATCTTGGAGAACACCCTGCAGTTCCAGATCACCGCGGCGGCGGACGAGGGCAGCGGCACGAGCCTGGCCACGGCGTACGCGAACACCGAGGGCACCCAGGAGGTGCTCAGCGTCCTGGCCCCGCTGATCGACGACCGGGCCCCGGGCCTGCGCGCCAGGCTCGACACCGAAATCAAGGCCCTGCGAAGCGATCTGCTCGCGACCCGCGACGGCTCCGGCGCCTGGACCCCGGCGCCGGCCATCGCCACCGCCCAGCGCCAGCGCCTCGACGCCGACCTGGACCAGCTGCTCGAAGACCTGTCCACGATCCCCAACCTGCTCGCCCCGAGGACGAACGCATGACCGGCCTGGCACGACGGTCCTTCCTGCGCGGCGCGGCGGTCGGTGCGGCCTCGGCCGCCGCGGTCGGCGGCGCGGCGGGGATCGCCGCGGCGACCGTGGCGGACTCCGGCCCCGGCCCTTCCGGCCGCCGCATCGCCTTCGAAGGCCCGCATCAGGCGGGCATCCTGACGCCGCCGCAGGATGCTGCGACGTTCGTGGCGTTCACCGTCACCGCCAAGGATCGCGCCGCGTTGGCCGCGCTGTTCCAGACCCTCACGGACCGTGTCAGGTTCCTGACGTCCGGCGGCTCGCCGTCCGCCACCGACGTGGCGTCGGCGCCCACCGACAGCGAGACGCTCGGCCCGAGCGTGCCCTCCGACGGCCTGACGGTGACGGTCGGCGTCGGGGCGTCGCTGTTCGACAGCCGTTTCGGCCTCGCCGGCCGCAAACCGGCGCGCCTGACCCCGATGCCGGTGTTCCCGGACGACCACGTCGAGGGCTCCGCCGAACTGCACGGCGACGTGATGCTCCAGATCTGCGCCGACTCCCGCGACACAGTGATGCACGCCCTGCGCGACATCGCCAAGCACACCCGCGCCGGCATGCAGCCGTCCTGGAAGGTCGACGGCTTCCACGCCGCACCGCGCCCCGACGGAACACCCCGCAACCAGCTCGGTTTCAAGGACGGCATCGCCAACCCGGACGTCGCCAAGGCCTCGGTGACCGACGAGCTGATCTGGACCCGCGCCGGCGGCGCCGAGCCGGCCTGGACCGAGGGCGGCTCCTACCAGGTGGTCCGCATCATCAGGATGCTGGTGGAGTTCTGGGACCGCGTCTCGCTGCACGAGCAGGAGAACATGATCGGCCGCCGCCGCGACTCCGGGGCCCCGCTGGACGGCACGGCGGAGCACGACACACCGGACTACCACGCGGACCCGAACGGCCTGGCGATCCCCACGACCGCCCACATCCGTCTGGCCAACCCCCGGACCCCGGCGACCAGCGGCCAGCAGATCCTGCGGCGCGGCTACAACTACGAACGCGGCCTGGACCTGAACGGCAACCTGGACGTCGGCCTGATCTTCTGCTGCTACCAGCGGGACGTACAGCGCCAGTTCCAGGCGGTCCAGGAGCGCCTGGCCGGTGAGCCGCTGGTCGACTACATCCAGCCGACCGGCGGCGGGTACTTCTTCGCGCTGCCGGGAGTACGCGACGGCGAGGACTACTTCGGGTCTGAGTTGTTAGAGAGCTGAGACGGCTGTCACGATCAAGAGATGGCATCCGAGGCAGCACCGCTGCATCCACTGCAACCGCTGCCACCACTGCCACCACTGCGCCGCAATCGGGACTTCCTGTTGTTGTGGGGCGGCCAGACGGTGAGCGAGGTCGGGTCTCAGATCTCGGTGCTGGCCCTGCCGCTGGTCGCCTTGGTGGTGTTGAAGGCCAGCGCCCTGCAAGTCGCGCTGCTGTCGGCCGCGACGACGAGCGCGTTCCTGCTCATCGCGCTGCCGGCCGGGGTTCTGGTGGACCGGCTTCCGCGGCGCCGTCTGATGCTGTGGTGCGATGTGGCCCGCATGGTGCTGCTCGGGTCGCTGCCGGTGGCCCAGATGGCCGGGGTGCTGACTTTGGGGCAGCTGTATGTCGTGGCGCTGCTGTCGAGTGTGTGCACGGTCTTCTTCTCGGTGGCCTACCAGAGCTACCTGCCGACGTTGATCGACCGCGACCAGCTCATGGAGGGCAACGGGAAGCTCAGCACATCGCAGTCGGTGGCCCAGATCGCCGGCCCCGGGCTCGGCGCGGCGCTGGTGGGGATGGTCGGGGCAGCCAGAGCCATGGTGGGCGACGCGGTGTCCTATGCCGTTTCGGCCGGGACGCTGCTGGCGATCCGGAAGGCCGAGCCGGAGACCCGGGACGTCGCGGTCGGCCGAGTTCGTATGCGCACGCAGATCAGGGAGGGGCTGGCGTTCGTGGCCCGGGACCCCATCCTGCGGCGTGCCGCGGCCTGGAGCGGATCGGCGAACTTCTTCGTCATCATGGTCGAATCACTCGGCCCGGTGTTTCTGGTGAGAACACTTCACCTGCGCCCGAGCTCCGTCGGCCTGATGCTCGCCGCGGGCGCCTGCGGCGGCGTCGTCGGCGGCCTGACCGCCGGCCGGCTGGCCCACACGGTGGGCTCGGCACGGATCAGCTGGCTGTCGATGACGGTGTTCGCGCTGCCCGGCCTGCTGATCCCGGCGGCCGGCCCGGGCCGGCTGAGCCTGCTGTTCGCGGCCGGCTGGACGTCGTGGACCTTCTCGGCGACCGTCTGCGGCATCGCCCTGACCAGCTACCGCCAGGCCGTCTGCCCGCCAGACCTGCTCGGCCGCGTCAACGCCGCCTCCCGCTGGGTGACCTGGGGCACGCTGCCGCTGGGCGGCGTCGTCGGCGGGACGCTGGCGGCGACGCTGGGGGTGCGCACGTCGCTGTGGATCGCGACGGTCGGCGGGTGCTTGTCGGGGCTGTGGCTCTTCTTCTCGCCGCTGCGGGGGATGCGCGACATTCCGGAACCTGCGGACGCGCTTGCCGGAGTGCGGTAGGCGTCTTCCCGACGGCGGTTCACGCCCGCCAAGCGAAGAGGAGCCCGATGCCGGGCCCGCATCACGCCCGCGCCCCGGAAACGCCTGGGGATGACGCCTCCTCGCGGGCGAAGCGGCCCTGACGCATCAGGACTCCTCCTCGCCCCGCATTCGCTGTTGCACGTCACGAATGCGGTCGGCCGCGCGGAAAGGGGGTCCGGGGCGGCCCGGAACCTGATTGCCCGGATCACCGGGTTCAAACGGGTGGGTGATCGCCGTTTTCCGGAGTGGCCCGGGCAGGGCCGGCACATGATGCTGGTGGGGATGGGGGTGGATGCCGGCGCGAGGAAGCAGATGTCGCGAAGGAGTGATCATGGCCACAGTCCCCGCCACCGAAGTCCTGGACTCCCGGTCCAGCCTCCCGGAGATCTTCGAGCTCGCGCAGCAGCTGCGGGTCGACGCCGTCCGCGCGAGTACCGCGGCCGGGTCGGGCCATCCGACCTCCAGCATGTCCGCGGCCGATCTGCTGGCCGTGCTGATGACCCGGTACCTGCGCTATGACTGGTCCGATCCGGACGATCCCGGCAACGACTGCCTCATCTTCTCCAAGGGTCACGCCTCGCCGCTGCTCTACGCGGTCTTCAAGGCGGCCGGTGTCGTCACCGAACGCGAGCTCATCGAGGACTACCGTCGGGCGGGGAGCCGGCTGCAGGGGCATCCGACGCCGGTCCTGCCGTGGGTGCCGGCCGCGACCGGCTCGCTGGGGCAGGGGGTCGGCATCGGTGTGGGCATGGCGCTGGGCTGGCGCTGGTCCGAGCACAGTGGGCGGCACATGTGGATCCTGTGCGGCGACGGGGAGTTCGCCGAGGGCTCGGTCTGGGAGGCGCTGTCCATGGCGGCGCGGCTGGGGCTGGCGCACGTCACCGTCATGATCGACGTCAACCGGATGGGCCAGCGCGGCCCGACGAGCCTGGAGTGGGACCTGGCCGGGTACGCGCGGCGGGCCGAGGCGGTCGGCTGCCACGCGATCGTCATCGACGGGCACGCGCTGTCCGAGATCGACGAGGCGCTGCGTTCGGCGTCGAACAGCCTGAAGCCGACCGTGATCGTGGCCCGGACGCACAAGGGCCGGGGGTTCCACGAGGTCGAGGACAAGGAGGGCTGGCACGGCAAGGCCCTGCCCGCCGACATGGCCGAGCGCGCCGTCGCGGAGCTCGGGGGTGTCAGGGATCTGACGGTTCGCGGGCCCGAGCCGGAGCCCCGCAATGACGTCGCGGAGATCAAGCGGGGCGGTGACAGCGTGGAGGGCCGGAAGCCCACCCGCCCGGAATTCCCCACCGACACCCCCGCGGCCCCGCGTCTGGGATTCGGCAGGGGGCTGGCCGCGCTCGGTGTGAACCCGAAGGTCGTGGTGCTGGACGCCGAAGTCGGGAACTCGACCTACACCGAGGAATTCGCGAAGCAGTACCCTGACAGGTACGTGGAGTGCTACATCGCCGAACAGCAGATGGTCGCCACGGCGGTCGGGCTGGCGGCGGACGGCTACCGCCCCTTCGCCGCGACCTTCGCGGCCTTCCTGACCCGGGCCTCCGACTTCATCCGCATGGCCGCGGTCTCGAACGTCGACCTCGCGCTGGCGGGCACCCACTGCGGTGTCGAGATCGGCCCCGACGGCCCGTCCCAGATGGGTCTGGAGGACCTGGCGATGATGCGGGCCGTCCACGGATCCACGGTGCTGTACCCCGCCGACGCGACGAGCGCCGCGGCGCTCACGATCGCGATGGCCGACCTGCCGGGTATCAGCTATCTGCGAGCGACCCGCGGCGCGTACCCGATCCTCTACGACACCGACGAGGACTTCCCGATCGGCGGTTCGAAGACGCTTCGGGAGACCGAGCACGACCCGGTGACGCTGCTGGGCGCCGGGGTCACCGTCCACGAGTGCCTGAAGGCGGCGCAGATGTTGGCGCACGACGGCGTCTCGGCCCGCGTGCTGGACCTGTACTCCGTCAAGCCGATCGACGTCGCGGCCCTGGCCCGGGCCGCCGCCGACAGCGAGGTGCTGGTGGCCGTCGAGGACCACCATCCCGAGGGCGGCCTGGGCGAGGCCGTGTTGAGCGCGCTCGCCGCCGAGGGCGTCCCGGTTCGGCGCTTCGGGCACCTGGCCGTGCGCGTCATGCCCGATTCGCGGGAGCCAGCCGAGGAGCTCGAGGCGGCCGGCCTGTCCGCCGACCGCATCATGGCGGAGGTCAGGCGGCTGCTCTGAGTCTGTCTGCCTGTCTGTCTGTCAGCCCCGCACGTGGAGCCCGAACCCCGTGCGGCCGGCCGGCTCCAGGCCCTCCTTGAGCTGCAACGAGGGGATCTCGTAGTCGCCGAAGTTCTGGCGCCGGAACGCGATCGGCTCGGTCGTCTCCAGGGTCAGCAGGCGCTGTCGCCAGGCCTTGGCGACGTCGGGGAAGTCCTCGTCGGTCATCCGGTCGGTGCCGTACAGCACAAACGGCGGCAGGACCTCGATGCCGGGGTAGTACAGGATGCCGTGCTGGATCGAGAACAGGAGGTCCTCGATGGGGCCGTTGATCCCGCGCGCCGCGTAATGCGACTCCGGGCCGCCGGCGGTCACCGACAGCAGGGCCTTGCGGCCGACGAGCGTACCCTCGCCGAAGCGCTCGCCGTACTGGGTGTCGTTGTGCTCGCCGACGCCGTAGGCGAAGTGGTAGGTGAACACCCGGTCCACCCAGCCCTTGAGGATCGCGGGCATCGCGTACCACCACAGCGGGAACTGGAAGACGATCGTGTCGGCCCACAGCAGTTTCTCCTGCTCGGCGCGGACGTCCGGGGTCAGCGTGCCGGCGTCGAAGGCCCGGCCCGAGTCCAGAGCGACCTTCAGGGGACGTGAGGCGCCGGGGCCGTAGTCCGCGGCGTCCACGGCCGTCTTCCAGTTCATCGCGTACAGGTCGCTCACCTGTACCTCGTGTCCGGCGCCCTCCAGTGTGGAGACCG
Source organism: Catenulispora sp. GP43 (assembly GCF_041260665.1). Lineage (NCBI taxonomy): Bacteria > Bacillati > Actinomycetota > Actinomycetes > Catenulisporales > Catenulisporaceae > Catenulispora > Catenulispora sp. GP43. The sequence continues at coordinate 738,152 of NZ_JBGCCT010000002.1, forward strand.
CGAGATCCTTCAGAGATCCGTTGAGCGACTTCGGCTCCGGGTGGGCGTAGACGATCAGTGTCTTCATGAGCACTCCTGAGTTCGGGTGCCTTCGATTCTGAACACGGCGGCGCCCGGTATTCAGGGGCCCGACTTCCCACGGCACGGAGTTCCTGGTACCGACAGGACCACCTTCGCGCGCTCTCACCACGCATCACCGGAGCCATACTGAGGACATGGACGATCTTGCGGGGTTCCTGCGGACCCGGCGTTCCCGGGTCGACCCGGCGGTCGTCGGCATCCCGGCGGACAGCCGCCGCCGGGTGGCGGGGCTGCGCCGCGAGGAGGTCGCGCACCTGTCCGGCGTCAGCGTCGACTACTACGTGCGCCTGGAGCAGGGCCGGGCAACCCAGCCCTCCGAGCACGTCCTGGACGCGCTGGCCCGCGTCCTGGGCCTGGACGAGACCGAGCGCGGGCACCTGTACCGGCTGGCCCGGCAGCGCCGGCGGCGGGTGAAGACCCCCGGCAGCCGGATCCGGCCCGAGCTGTCGCGCGTCCTGGACCTGGTCACCGACGCACCCGCGCAGATCATGGACCACCGTCTGGACGTGCTCGCCGGGAACCGCCTGGCCGCGCTTCTCCACAGCCGGCCGATCCCGGGCCTGAACATCGCCCGGCACATCTTCCTGGAGGAAGCGGAGAACGGTCTTTACGCGGACTGGGAGCAGTGCACCCTCGACGTGGTCGGCCACCTGCGCCTGGCCGCCGGCAAGTACCCCGACGACCCGCGCCTGGCCTCGCTGATCGGCGAGTTGGCGATGGGCAGTGAGCGCTTCCGACGGTTGTGGGCCCGCGCGGATGTGCGGGCCCGGACGCACGGACGCAAGGTCTACCGGCATCCGCTGGTCGGGTTGTTGGACCTGCACGTGGAGAACTTCGCGCTGCCGGACGACTCGAGCATGGAGCTTCTGATACTGTCGGCGGCTCCCGACAGCGCCGCGGAGGACGGGCTGCGTCTGCTGGCCGGGCTGGGCGCGGATGGTGTGATTTCGATCTCTTATATGACCTCTGATTCGTCACTCCCGCATCAATAGTCTCATTCCGTCACTCCAGTCACTGAAATGCCGAAGCGCCGGCCATTCTGCGGCCATTGTCATGACATTAAGGGTCCAAACGATCACATATCGTGATGGTGACGACCTTCGTGCCGACGACAGGAGTAAGCGCCCATGACCACAGACCGGCCGAGCAGGATCGCCTTCGTATCGACGTACCTCCCGCGCCACTGTGGCATCGCCACCTTCACCCACGACCTGCGCACCGCCATGGCCCACGCGGCGCCGGACATCCAGACGCTGGTCTGCGCCGTGGACAACGAGGGCCTGGACTACGACGGCCAGGCGGCCTTCGTCATCGGCCAGCACACCATGGCGGACTACCCGGCCGCCGCCGAGCGCATCGCGCGCGCCGGGGTGGACGCGGTCGTCATCGAGCACGAATACGGCATCTTCGGCGGGCCGGACGGGGACTGGATCAACCTGTTCGCCGAGCGCCTGACCGAACTCGGCGTCCCGTACCTGGTGACGCTGCACACCGTGCTGTCCCACCCGAGTCCGGGGCAGGCCTCGGCGCTGGGCCGGCTGTGCCGCGGCGCCGACGCCGTCGCCGTCTTCACCCCCGTGGCCCGCACGCTGGTGACGTCCACCGGGATGGCCACGGCCGACCGGATCTTCATAGTGCCGCACGGCGCGCCCACGGCGCTGCGCGAGGACTGGGACCGTCCGCACGTGCCGGGCCCGCGGCGGGGCGCGGGCGCGGGTGTGGGTACGGGTACGGCCGGCGGGGTGCGGCCGGAGGTCGCCGAGGTGCTGGCCGAGGGCGCGCAGAGCCGCATCGTCTCCACCTTCGGCCTGATCTCCCCGGGCAAGGGACTGGAGGTGGCGGTCGAAGCCGTCGCCAACCTGGCCGAGGAGCACCCCGACCTGGTCTACGTCATCGCCGGGGCCACCCATCCGGAGGTCGCGAAGCAGCACGGCGAGGACTACCGCGACCGGCTCACCGGCCTGGTGGCCGAGCTGGGCGTCCAGGACCGGGTCCGGTTCCTGGACTTCTTCCTGACCGACGAGGAGATCGCGGCGCTGCTGGCCGCGACCGAGGTGTTCCTGACCCCGTACCACTCCACCGAGCAGATCAGCTCCGGCGCGCTCACCTTCGCCGTGGCGGCCGGGTGCCCGGTGGTCTCCACGTCCTACCGCTACGCGCAGGACCTGCTGCGCACCGGCGCCGGGAACGTCGTGGAGCCCGGCGACAGCGCGGCGTTCGCCGAGGGGCTGCGGGCCCTGCTGGCCGACCCCGAGCGGCTGCACGCCGCGCAGGCCGCCGCGCACAGCGTCGGCGCGACGCTGGGCTGGCCGTCGGTGGCCCGGCAGTTCGCCGGCGTGGTCCGCGACATGACCGCCGACCGTGCGCGACGCCGCGCGCTGCTGGGCGCGCGGACGCAGTATTCACCTGATCGGGCGCATCCGACACCGTCGGCGGGCTTCGTGGGCCGAGGATGGGAGAAGTCTCAAGACCCGGCGCGCGCTGTCTGATCGGCGTGGCGATGGTGATCGCGGCGGTTCCGGTCGCGGTCACCGTGGCGGGTCGAGGGCGCTGAGGCCGGTGCCGGCCCGAGGCGGTGGAGGTTCGCGATGATGAGCGACGGCGTCGTCGTCGGCTACGACCGCTCGGGATCCGGCGACCGGACCCTGGCCGAGGCGGCCGCGGCGGCCGTGCGGAGCGGGCAGGCGCTGGTCGTCGTCAACGCCTACCCCGGGCCGATCCCCCACGGCGCGACGCTGCCGTTGCCCGACACGGCCGAATGGGCGCCGACGGACCTGGTCGACTCCGCGAACCTGTTGGTCGGGCACGCGATCACCCTGGTGCGCTCGTGGCATCCGCGGCTGCCGGTCGAGGGCCGCGTGGTCGCCGGGCGGGTCTGGGAGGTGCTGGGCGAGGCCAGCCGGCACGCCGGGCTGCTGGTGGTCGGGAACCCCGGCGGCACCGTGGACACCCTGCCGGGCTCGGTGACGCTGCGGGTGCTGGCCGAGGCCGCCTGCCCGGTGCTCGTCGTCCCCGCCGGCGACGAGGACGGCGAGGACGGCGAGGACGGCGAGGACCGCCGTCGCGCCGACGGTGCGGCGGTGGTCGCGGCGGTGGTCGCGGCCGTGGACGTCGAAGACCCCTGCGACGACGTGCTCGACTTCGCCTTCGCCGAGGCCGCGCGCCGGAACGCGGCGCTGGAGGTGGTCCACGTCTGGGAACAGCCGCGGAACGTGAACCACTTGCGCCACACCACGGGCCCCGGCCACGACGCCACCCTGATCGAGCAGCAGCACCAGATACGCCTGACCGAGCTGGTGGACGCAGCCGCCGGCCGCCATCCCGGCGTCGAGGCGGCCGCGCGGGTCGAGATCGGCCCGCCCGGGCGAGCGCTGGTCACGGCGACCGAATCGGCCGGGCTGCTGGTGGTCGGCGCACGGCGCCAGGGCAAGGGACATCACCACCGGCTGTCGATCGGACCCGTGGTGCACGCGTTGCTGCACCACGGGGAGTGCCCGATGGCGGTCGTCCCGAACGGGCCGGCGCCGGAGTAAACGATCGGTACCGGTATCAGGCAGACGCCTCAGGGGATCGAGATGTCGTGGTACAGCCCGGCCGCGACCCGGATCTCCTCATTGAGATCGGCGTCCTTCACCGGCCGCACCGCCGTGAAGTGCCGGCCGACCGGACAGTACTGGAACCGCACGAGCCCGAGCCGGATGGACTTCAGCGACGCCCCCGGGATCCAGATCGTCGTGAACAGATGGTCCTGACGGCACCGGACGACCGTGTGCAGCCCGACGCTGTAGCCGCGCCGGCGCATGAACGCCGTCTCGGCGGCGATCGTCGCGAGAACGGCGGCCACCGTGAACCATCGACGCCTGGCGGAGGGGCGGCCCGCCGGCCGCGGCTTCTTGGTCACGGATCCAGTATGCGTCCGGGGCGGTGCGGGGACGAGCCGGCGAGCCGCGTCACTCACCCCAGCGGGGCATATCGGGCACGTCGATACCGAGCAGGTCCAGGGCTCGGCCGGCGGTGTGGTCGACGATGTCGGCGACGGTCTCCGGCCGCAGGTAGAAGGCCGGGACCGGAGGCATGACGATGCCGCCGGACTCGGTGACGGCGGTCATCGCACGCAGGTGGCCCAGGGTGAGCGGGGTCTCGCGCACCATCAGGACCAGCCGCCGCCGCTCCTTGAGCGTCACGTCGGCGGCGCGGGTGAGCAGGTTGTCGCCGTTGGAGTAGGCGATCGCCGACAGGGTCCTGATGGAGCAGGGCGCGACGATCATCCCGGCGGTGCGGAAGGAGCCCGAGGCGATCGCCGCGCCGACGTCGGCGGGCCGATAGGCCACGTCCGCCATCGCTGCCAGATCGGGCATCGACAGGTCCGTCTCATACGCGCGGGTCTGCTGGCCGGCCGGCGTCACCACCAGGTGCGTCTCGACCCCGGCTTTGCGCGCCAGCTCCAGCACCCGCACTCCGTACGCGATGCCGGTCGCACCGCTGATCCCGACCACCAACCGCTGCCTGTCCGGCTGCCCGTCCATGCGTCCTCCTCCTGTTCGGAGGCTGAAGGTAGGCGGCGGCTATATCGCGCTGATAACTCCCCCGAATGCCGCTCCTGCCGCGTGCGCCCCACCCAACGCTCTTAACGTCGCGACAGGACGAGAGGAGCAACGGCGATGTCCCATCCCCTGCTGAACGCCTTCTGGATGATCTTCTGGTTCTTCATCTGGGTCATGTGGCTCATACTGCTGTTCCGCATCATCGCGGACATCTTCACCGACCGGGAGCTCAGCGGCTGGGGCAAGGTCGGCTGGACCCTACTGGTGCTGCTGTTGCCGTTCATCGGCATCTTCATCTACCTGATCGCCCGCGGCGACCGCATGGCCGAGCGGGCCCAGACCCACGCCGAGAAGAACCAGCAGGCCTTCGACGACTACATCCGCAAGACCGCCGGCTCCTCCGACGGCCAGGCCGGCACCGTGGACCAGCTGGCCAGGCTCGCGGATCTGAAGTCCTCCGGGGTGATCAACGACGCCGAGTTCGAACAAGCCAAGCAGAAGCTCCTGGCGGCCTGATGCTCAAACGGCTGCTCGCCTCGTGGATCATCCTCGCCCTGGCGTTCGCCCTGGCCGCCTGGGTCTCGCCCGGGATGTGGCTGCGCGGCGGGATCTCCGGAGGGCTGTGGATCGCAGCCGTGTTCGGCCTGCTGAACCTGGTCCTCGGGACGATCCTGCGCCTGGTCACCGCACCGCTGATGCTGCTGACGCTCGGGCTGTTCGGCATCGTCATCAACGCGGTGCTGCTGCGGATGGTCGCGGCGGGCTCCTCGGATCTGCGGCTGGACGGCTTCGGGTCGGCGCTGCGGGGCGCCGTGCTGATCGCCGTCTTCACCTGGCTGCTCACTCTCACGCCGCTGGGCCGGCCCAAGCGCGAGCACAAGAGGCGTTGAGATGCCCGGCCAGTGAACGCTCCCGACGACCCGCCGAAACCGCCATCGCCGACGCGGCCGGCGGGATCGCGCTGACACCCCCGGGTGACGGCCCGGAAGCAGCCCCTGTGGGTGAGCTGCTTCCGGGCCGGATCGTGCATCCGGATAGTTCAAGCCGAGGGCGGTCGGACGAGCGCCTCGATGGCACGCACGGTCGCAGCGAGCTCCGCCGCGGTGGTGACGCAAGGCACTCCCCCGGCACGCGCATCCGGACTCGGTTCGGTTGCCGTCGGCGCGGTGCTGACGATCAGATCTACCTCGCCCTCGACGTCGTGTCGGACAAGCGTCGCCGGGATCCCGTACCGGCGCAGAACGGCGGCGGTTTCCTCGGGCGCGAGGACCTCGAAGCCCAGAGCCACCAACGTTTTGATCGGGAACAGCGTCGACCGGGTGTCCCCGTGCGCGACCGAGACGAACGCTCGGCCCGCGGTCGGCAACTTGATGCCCGCGCTGGCTTTCGCCTTCGCGTAAGCGGCGCCGAAGTAGTCGTCGACACCCATGACCGCGTCGGACGGCGGGACCGCCACCCGTACCGCGATCGGCGCGTGCGGCCCAGGTGTACCGCTGTCACCGCGGGCGGGCAGCAAGGCCTCATCGCGCAGCTCTGCGATACTCGCACCGAGCGCGATCCGGGCCGCCGCCCGGGCGAGCTGCACGCCGGTCGCCTTCGAGACGAACGGCACGGTCCGCGCCATGCGCGGGTCGGCCGCGAGCAGATGCAGGACGTCGGACGCCAAGGCGAACCGGACGTGCACCAGGCCTCTGATTCCCATGACGCGAGCGACGTCCTCGACGGCGGCACGCACGCGCTCGACGTCCCGGCGGCCGAGGGTGACCGGCGGCAGCGCGAGCGCCGGGTCGGTGCCGGTCCCCTCGACGTCCTCCATGACGCCGCCGATGTAGAGCTCTGATCCGTCGTAGAGCGCGTCGACCTCGATGCCGGTCGCCGTGACGAGGGTCTCGTCGGCCGGTTCGGGCTCGATCGGCAGCGGCTCGACCGCGACGAGGTCGACGGCGTACGCGGCGGTCGGCGGGTTCGGGTCGATCACGATGACCCGAACCCCTTGGCCGCGTCCGGTCCGACAGACATCGGCGGCCGGCTCCTCACGGCCGTTCGGAGCGGACCCACTCGAGCACCGCCATCGCGCTGTGCAGCTTGTTCTCGGCCTGCTCGAAGGCGATCGACCGCTCGCCGTCGAGCACCTGGGCGGTGACCTCCTCGCCGCGGTGGGCCGGCAGGTCGTGCATGAACACCGCCTCCGCGCCGCCGTCCCACCACCGCTCCTCGATGCGGAACGGGTCGAACGACTCGCGCCACAGCGGGTCCGCCTTGGAGGTGCCGGTGGTCTGCCAGCGCGCCGTGTACACGGCGTCGAAGTCGCAGGCCGCGCCCTTGCCCGGCGGCTCGTGCAGCTCCGTCACGGACGCTCCGTGCTTCGCCGCCAGGGTCTGGGCCTTCTCCAGCACACCCGCGGGCAGGCCGTAGCCGGCCGGCGTGCGCAGCTCCAACCGGACCCCGGAGAACCGGCTCAGCGCCAGGGCCAGCGCGACGGCGGTGTTGTTGCCCTCGCCGGCGTAGAGCAGGCGCAGGCCCTCCAGGGCGGAGAAGCGGTCGAGCAGGGTGGTCAGGTCGGCCAACGCCTGCGTCGGGTGCTCGTCGGCGGTCATCGCGTTCACCACCGACATGCCGCCGGGCTCGGCGAGCTCGCGCAGCTCGCGCGGGTCGTCGGAGGTCCGGGCGATGAGCAGGTCGAGCATGCCGGAGAACACCCGGCCGGTGTCGGCCATCGTCTCACCGGTGTTCAGCTGCAGGTCCCCGGGGCCGTAGGCGATCACCTGGGCGCCGAGCCGCAGAGCCGCCGTGGTGAAGGCGGTGCGGGTCCGGGTGGAGGTCCGGCGGAAGTAGACGCCGGCGATCTGGCCCTCCAGCGGCTTGCCCGCCGCGGCCCGGCCGTGCCGGAACTGGACGCCGCGGGCGGCGATCGCGGCCAGGTCCTCGGCCCCGAGATCGGTCAGGGATATCAGATGCCTCATGCCGTGTACTCCTGTGTCATGCCGCGTGCTCCGGTGTCATCGCGCGCGCTCCTGGTCATGCCGCACGCTCCTGTGTCATGCCGCGTTCTCCGATCCCGCCGCGACTGGGACCCGGCGCGCGTGTCCGAGCAGGTCCAGCGCCTGCTCACAGTCCTCGGCGACCTGGATCAGCGCCCGCTCGGCCGCGGTGAAGAAGCCCTCCGCGTGCATGTGGTCCAGCAGCGCGACCAGCGGGTCGAAGAACCCCGCGACGTTGAGCAGGACCACCGGCTTGTCGTGGAAGCCCAGCTGGTTCCAGGTGGCGACCTCCATCAGCTCGTCCAGCGTGCCGAAGCCGCCGGGCAGCACCGCGAACGCCGAGGAGAGCCGGTACATCAGGGCTTTGCGCTCGTGCATGGAGCGCGCGACGAACAGCTCCACGCCGAGCAGGTCGGGCCGCTCTCGCTCGAAGAGCTCGTGCGGGATCACCCCGGTCACCTGGGCGCCGGCCTCGATCGCGGCCTGCGCCACCGCGCCCATCACGCCGACGCCGCCGGCGCCGTACACCAGTCCGGCGTCCCGGGCGGCCAGCGCCGCCCCGAACTCGGCCGCGACCGCGATGTACTGCGGCTTCGTCCCGGCCCGGGAACCGCAGAACACGCCGATGTTCCCGCTGCGGCGGGCCGGCATCCGGGCGGTGCTCATGAGTCCTCCCCGTCCAGGAAGTCGGGCACGGCCACGCCGACGCCCTGCTCGCGCGCGTCGTCGAAGACCAGCCGGGCCAGGGCCAGGTCGAGCACGCCGAGACCGAACGGCGAGTAGACCGCGACGCGCTCCGGGTCGCGCCGGAAGTCCGAGCGCCCGGCCAGCAGATCGCCGATCTGGGCGTCGACGAAGGCGTGGTCGCCGGTCTGCTGGCGGGCCAGGTCCAGCGAAGTCCGCTCGCGCAGGACGTGGTTGGTGTCATCGACCACGTTCTGCGCGCCGCGGATCGCGTCCGGGAACAGGTCGCGCAGCGAGATGTGCAGCACCGTGGCGCCCGGCCGGCACGCTTCGAGCCCGACGTGCGGGGTCGCCGCCGTCGTGGCGAACGAGACCAGCTCGTGCGCGCCGAGCGCCTCCTCGATCGTCGCGGCGACGGCGAAGCGCAGGCCCGGCAGGCGCTTGGCGGCCTTGTCGACGAACTCCCGGGCCCGCTCGGGGTCCTGGTCGAACACCGTCGCCGCGGCCAGCGCGGGCAGCTTGGCAGCCAGGAAGGCGAGAATCTCGGCGTTGATCACGCCGGTCCCGATCAGGCCGACGCCGCTCACCCGCTCCGGGTCCGGCACCAGCAGCGCGGCACCCAGGGCGGCACTGGCCGCGGTGCGCTTCGCCGAGATGAGCGAGGCCTCCAGCAGCGCCTGCGCGCGGCCGGTGCGCGGGGAGTTGAGCACCAGCACGGCGCTGGCCCGCTCCAGTCCGGCCTCCAGGTTGCCGGGGAAGGAGGCGATCCACTTCATGCCGGCGCTCTCGTGCTCACCGCCCAGGTAGCCGGGCAGTCCGATGATGCGGTTGCGCGCGTCGTCGGGGAAGCGCAGGAACACCGAGTGCGGCAGCATCGACGCGCCCCGCGCGTGCGCCGCGTAGGCCTGCCCGACCAGGTCGATCAGGTCGTTCTCGCGGCCGTCGAGGATCTCCCGAACCTCGCGCCCTCTGATGATGAGCATCGTCAACCTTTCCCGTGCCCCGCCGCGGCGGTTGAATCAGGGGTCTTCCACAGGTGCGAGACTTCGCCGAAGTGCTCCTGCACCCAGCTGTCGGAATAGATGGTGTGCAGGTAGCGGTCGCCCCCGTCGGGGAAGATCAGCACGCACAGCGAGCCCGGCGCGATGCGCGGCCGCAGCCGCTCGAACGCGGCCAGCGTCGCCCCGGAGGAGCCGCCGGCCAGCAGCGCCTCGCGCAGGCTCAGCCGGCGGCAGCCGACCACGCACTCCAGGTCGGTGACGTGCACCACCTCGTCGGCGGTGTCCGGCTCGAACAGCGCGGAGCGGACCGAGGCGCCGTGGCCCGGGATCAGCCGGCGCACCGGCGGGCCGGTGGGCGGGCCGGGCTCGAATAGCACGCTGCCCACCGCGTCCACCGCGACCACCTTGGTGGCCAGCCCGTGCTCGCGCACGTACCGCTTGCAGCCCAGCAGGGTGCCGGTGGTGCTGGTCGCGGTGAACAGGTAGTCCAGCCGGCCGTCCAGCGCCTCGACGATCTCGTTCATGGTCGAGAAGTGGGCCCGGGGGTTCATCTCGTTGGCGTACTGGTTCGGCCAGTACGCGTGCGGGATCGACCGCACGAGTTCCCGGACCCGGCGCAGGCGCACCGACAGGTACTCCCCGTCGGCGTCCGGCTCGGTCACCACCTCGACCTCGGCGTGCAGCGCCCGCAGGATCGCGAGGTTCTGCTCGGTGGTCTTGGCGTCCACGACACAGATGAAGCGGATGTCGTGGTACCGGCAGACCTGGGCCAGGCCGACGGCGAGGTTTCCGGAGGAGGATTCGACGACGACCGACCGGCCCGGGATCAACCGGCCCGAGCGGATCTCGCCCATCAGCATGCTGATCGCCGGGCGGTCCTTGATGCTGCCGCCCGGATTGAACCGTTCCAACTTGGCGAAGAGCCGGCCGTCGAACCCGGCCGGCACACGCTCAAGTTCCACAAGCGGGGTGTTGCCGACAGCGGATAGAATGCCGGTGAGTGCGTGATCTGCCACGGTTCGATCATTCGCCGCTGCCCTATAGCACCCCTATACCTGACACTTCGAGGCGGGTGCCGGCAAGCCGTATCGCGAGCTCAGACCCATACTGTTCAGACCAGTACCGCGGCCCCTTCCGGCCGATGCCCCCGGGTCCGCCGCCCGTCCAGATGCACGAAGGCGCGGTGCAGCCACCGGTCCCGGCCGTCGTAGCGCGGGGTGAAGGCGGTGCGGCCGTGGACGGAGATCCGGTTGTCCACGAAGGCCAGTTCGCCGGCGGCCAGCGGGAGCTGGGCACTGACCTGGGTGAAGGCCTCGCGCAGCGCCTCCAGGGCCACCTTCGCCTCGTCGTCCGCGGCGACGGTCGCGTTGAAGTCGACGCGCACATCAGGGTCCTCATGAGCGCCGGTGAGCACCGCGTGCGGCGCCCCGCCGTCGCCGGCGGAGAACGAGGGCGGCGGGGCCGTGACGAAGCGCTCGCCGTGCAACACCTCGCGCGCGGCGGCCGGCAGGTGCTCCAGGGCCCGGCGGATCGAGGAGACCACGGTCCCGGCTTGTCCTTCGTGATCGTTGCGCAGGCACAGCAGGCCTACATAGTCCGGGCGGTGCGGGTGGAAGGCGTTCTCCACGTGCATCTCCAGCGACACGGACCCGGCGTTGCTCTGGCTGCCCTCCCGGCCGGGCACCGGCACCACGTTCTGCACCAGCGCGCCGCCCTTCTCCGCGCGGTAGGCGGCCAGCTCGCCCAGGCTCGAGGCGAGCAGCGCGATGACAGCGGCCGGCCCGGTCGGGATCCGCTCGACCGACTCGGCCACCATCGGGGTCGGCGGCAGCCCTGCTCCCTCGATCGGCAGGTTGCGGACGAGCAGCAGGCCGTCGACGCCGGGATCGTGCCGGTAGGCGCGGATCGCCGCGCGCAGCCGGTCGGGCAGCCCGGCGCTGTGCTCCCGGGCCCGGGTGACCCAGGCCTGTTCGTCAATCCTCGGATACTCCCGGCCGACCAGTTCCGCGCCGAGCCCGGCCACCGTCGCGCGCTCGGCCGCGGTCAGGGTGATGTCACCGGCTTCGGCGCTCCATGCATGGTCCATGGTGATGCTCCGTTCCATCGCGAATATCGCGCCAAGCGTGGAGGAACGGGCAATATTTACTCGATACTCGTCGCGGCTGCTCGTCGCGGCTACTCACGCTGCGTCTCCTCCAGCGCGAGGTCGTCCAGCACGCTCTGCCGGCCCAGCAGGAAACACAGCTCGGATCTGGATTTCGCGCCGAGCTCGTTCTTGATCCGCTGCAGGTGGTTCTGCACCGCGCGCGGCTTGAGCCCGACCCGCCGGCCGATCTGCTCGTCGGTCTTGCCCTCGATGACCAGCCGTTTGATGGCCTCCTGCACCTCGGTGCCGACCAGGGACGCGGTCTCCACCGGGCCGGCGGGCTCGAAGTCGATGGCCCGGCTCCAGAAGCGCTCGAACAGGTCCGCGGCGAAGCGGGCCACCGCGGGGTCGGTGAACATCGCCGCCTCGGTGCGCTCGGAGTTGGTGGGGACGATCACCACGTGCCGGTCCACGACGATGAGCCGGTCGAAGAACTCGTCCAGGGTCCGGAACTGGGCCCCGTGCTCGGCGGTGGCCCGCACGTAGTCCCGCGTGGGCTGGTCGTAGCGCGCGGGATGCTGGTACAGGGTCCTGGTGACCACGCCGCGGTTGAGGCAGTCCAGGTGGGTGGGCAGCGCACTGTTCAGCGTCGGCTTGGACCGGGCGCCGCCGGGCTGGGCCAGCAGCACCTCTTTGTGCGACCACTCCAGGATCAGCCGGATGGCCTCGTTGATCCGCGTCATGCCCCGGATCAGGTGTGTCGGCCGGCCTTCGCGCTCGCGCTCGGCGAGCCCGGTCAGCTCGTGCTCGGGCAGCGGCGGAGCACCGCCGTGGCGCAGCACGTCGCGCAGTTCGCCGAGAAGGTCGCGCAGCTCCTTCTCCACACGGCGGGTACGCTCCAGCAACCCCGCATGGTCGAGATCCCCCACTTCGGTGGTAAATGCACTTTCAAACCCCTCGGAGACTGCCATGCATCCCCCCGTAACGTCTGCTCCCCGTATCCCCCTTAACGATGATAGCTGAAGCGATAAATCAAACGTGCGAACTTCATCCCAAGTTCGAACTCGGAAACACGGCTGACATCAGCGTACTGATGACTCAAAGGGTTGTCACTCTCCGTGGCCGCACCTCCCGCCTTGTCAGGACCCTAACGGTGAATCCCCATGAGTTCCTCCGCAAGGAATTCCAGGACCTCGTCGCGTTGATCGCGCAGATAGAAATGGCCGCCGGGGAAGCGCCGCGTCCGGAACGGCCCGGTGGTCACCATTTGCCAGGCTTGCAGGTGCTCCGCACTGACGCGGGAATCGTTCGTTCCACCTATGGCGGACACCGGCAGCTCCAGCGGAGGGTGGTAGCCGCACACATAGTCGTCACACATCCGGTAGTCCGCGCGGATCGTCGGGGCGAGCAGTTCCAGCATGGCCGCGTCGTCCAGGATCTCGGACTGGGATCCGCCCAGCGCCCGCAGATGTTCGCGGAGCTGGCCGTCGGTCATCAGATGCACGCCGAGGCGATCGCGCAGCAGCTGCGGCGCCCGGAACCCGGACACCACCAGGGCGGTCGGGGCACGTCCGGCCGCGGCCAGCGCGGTGGCGAGCTCGTAGGCGACCAGGGCGCCCATGCTGTGGCCGAACAGGGCGAACGGGCCGTCCGGGGTGTGGCCGAGCACGGCACGGGCCGCCTCGGCCGCGAGGGCCGGAAGCGAGGCGGGAAGGGGTTCGCCGAAGCGGCCCTCGCGTCCGGGCAGCTGGACCGGCACGACGCGGATCGCCGGGGCGAGCTCGGCGATCCACCCCCGATAGGCCGACGCTCCGCCGCCGGCGTGCGGCAGCGCGTACAAGGGCAGTCCGGGAGCCGGTTCCTCGCTGAAGGGGAACCACTTCTTCAGGGCTCGGCGTGCGGCGTCCTGCGTCATACCCGCACCTTAGCCGAGGCGTATTCGATGACTGATTCGAGCAGCGCCTGCGCCCCGCGGACCAGCTGCGGCTCGGGGGTGTCCTCCTTCGGATTGTGGCTGACCCCGGCGGTGCTGGGCACGAAGATCATCGCGGTCGGCACCCTGGCGGCCAGGACGCTGGCGTCGTGGCCGGCGTAGCTGAGCAGCCGGGTGGCGGTTCCGCCGGCCCGGTCCAGGGCGGTCTCGAGCATCCGGCACAGTCGCGCGTCGAAGACCGTCACCGGCTTGGCCGAGATGCGGACGACGTCGCAGGTGCACCGCTCGGCTGCGGCGACGGTCTGCGCCGCGTACCGGAGCGCGGAGCCCACGGCGTCCAGCGCGTGCTCGGATCCGGACCGGAACTCGGCCACCAGGCGGGCCTCGCCGGGGATGACGTTGGGGGCGCCGGGGACGAACTCCATGAAGCCGACGGTGACCACCATCGCCGGATCGATGGCGGCGGCGATCTGGCGCAGCCGGACCGCCAGGTTCGTCGCGGCCATGCCGGCGTCGGCGCGCTGCCGCATCGGCGTGGTGCCGGCGTGGTTGGCCGAGCCGTTCATGGTCACGGCGTACCGGTCGATGCCGACGATGCCCTGCACCACCGCCAGATCCCAGCCGGCGGTCTCCATCCGGGGGCCCTGTTCGATGTGCAGTTCCAGGAAGGCCTCGACCCCGGCGATGCCCGCCGAGTCGGCGAACGCCGTGGAGCCGATCAGGCCGCCGGGCGAGTCCGGACGCGCGCCCTCCTCGTCGAAGAACCCTGTCATCCGGACCATACGCGCGGCCGGATGCCGGTTCTCGTGCAGTGTGCGCAGCACTTCCAGCGCCGCGATCACGCCGTAGGCACCGTCGAGCCACCCGCCGCCGGGCACCGTGTCGGTGTGGGATCCGGTGAGCAGGTAACGATCTTCGCCGTCCGGCGCGGCGGCGAAGACGTTGCCGATCTCGTCCGTCGAGCCGGCCAGCCCCGCCTCGGCGACCCGCCGCAGCAGCCAGGCACGGCCCTCCAGATCGGCCGGGGAGCCGGCGATCCGGTCCACGCCGCCATCGGGTCGCTCGCCGAACTTCGCGAAGCCGGCGATGTCGTCGAGGAGGCGCTCGGCGCAGACCTGCAAATCCGTACCCTGCGATAACGTCATCGCCCCGGCCCCCTTCACCCGGCGCCGATCGCGAGCAGCGCCTGGCGTTCCTGCGCGCTGAGCATCGGCACCCTGCCGACCGGCAGGTCCGGGTCCTGGACCGCGGCCCGCACGAAGCGCAGGAACCGGTCGGCGAACCGCTCCATGCTCGAACGGTCGAACAGCGCGGTGTCGTACTTGAAGAAGGCCCGGATGCTGGTGCTGCTCTGGATGATCTCCAGCATGATGTCGCACTGGCCTTCCTGCTGCGGGACGTCGAACGCCCGGATCCGCAGCGGCCCGGCCTCGAACTGGAGCCCGCCGGCCTCCCCGGCGGCCAGGATGTCCGACAGCGGGCGCAGCTTGTTCGCCGTCACCATGGTCACCGCGATCTGGGTCAGCGGCGGCCGGGCCGGGTCGTGCGGCAGGCCCAGGGCCCGGGGCAGCAGCGCGAAGGGGTAGCCGACGTGGGACAGACCCTGGCGCACCTGGGCACTCACCGCGCGGAACAGGTCCTCGAAGGTGGTGTCCCGCTCCAGGGACGCGCGCAGCACCAAGGAGTTGACGAAGCAGCCCGCCACGTCGCGCATCTTGCGGGACATCCGCGTGGTGGTCGGCCAGCCGGTGAGGAAGTCGTCCTGGCCGGTGTGGCGGTGCACCACCGCCTGGAACACCCCGGTCAGGAAGACGAACGGGGTGTGGCCGCGCCCGAAGGCGGCGGCGCGCACCTGCTCGGTGAGCTCGTCGGCGAACCGGAGCTCGACCGTCGCGCCGCGCAGCGCCGAGCGCGCCGGACGGGGACGGTCGGCCGGCAGGTCGAGCACGGTCGGGGCATCGGCGCAGACCGCCTTCCAGTACTGTTCGTGCTCTGCGATGTCCGGACCGCCCAGCAGCTCCCGCTCGGCGGCGACCTGGTCGTCCCAGCCGGCCGGCAGCGGAGGCCACTCGGGGTCCCGGCCGGCCAGACCCGCCACGCAGGCCTCGACGAGATCTCTCATGACAATGCCCTGCGAACCGGCGTCGGTGGCGACGTGGTGCGCGATCAGGGTCAGAACGCCCTCTTCGGCGCCGCGCCGGAAGAACGACACCCGGAACGCGGACTCCTCCAGGCGCAACGGCTCCTGGGTGCTGCGGTAAACCAGGTCGTGGAGCTCGTCCTCTGCGAGGCCGGCCGGCAGCCCGTGCAGATCCAGCCGCACCGTGGCGGCGTCCCGGACCACGCGGCGCACCCCGCCGTCGACCTCGACGAACGCCGAGCGCATGAGGTCGTGGCGCACCGCGGTGGCCCGCAGCGCCGCCCGCAGCACGTCCAGATCGAGCTCGCCCAGGACCCGGGCGGCCATCACCACGTTGTAGGCGGAGCTGTCCGGCGCCATGCGGTGGATCAGCCACAGCGCCTCCTGCCCCACCGAAAGCGGCTGCGCGGTCGGCTCGGTCGGCTCGGTCGGCGCGGTCGGCGCGGCCACCTGCGCGGTCGGCTCGGTCATCGGTCCGCGACGTCCTCGGCCAGCCGGTCGGCGAGCGCGGCGACCGTGGGATGGTCCCAGACCATGGCGGTGTCCACCACGATGCCGAGCCAGTCCTCGATGTCGCCGCACATGGTCAGCACGTAGATCGAGTCCAGCCCGAGCTCGGCGAGCTTGGCCTCCGGATCGATCCGCTCGACCGGGGTGTCCACGTAGAAGGCGATCCGCTCGGTCAGCCACACGCGGATCTCGTCCGCGGTCGGCGCCGCGTCAGTCTGAGTGCTCATCGCCCCAGGGTCACAGGGGCTTCTATACCGGATCTATGGGTGCTGCGACGCTCGGCACCGGGAGCGATGGGCAAGCCGGCGGCGGGGCCGCACAAGCAGCCCCGCCGACCAGCTCAACTCAGCCAAGCTCAACTCAATTCTGCCAAACCCACCTCAGCTCGGCTTGACGACCACCGCCCCGGACGACGTGGTCACCGAAATCGCCGGCCCCGATCCGGTCGGCACGCTGACCGTCCGCCCGCCGGAGCTGGTGTGCACCGTCACCGCGTACGGGCCGCCGGGCAGGGCCAGCGTGGCGCCGCCGGAGCTGCTCTGGGTGGTCACCGACGCCGGCTGCTGGGCGAAGGCCAGGTCGATGCCGCCGGAGCTGGAGTGGACCGTCGCCGCGCCGGCGCCCAGGCTGGTGCCGGTGATCGTGCCGGAGGAGCTGTCCACCTTCACCGTGCCGGGTACCTTGTCGATGGTGACCGGACCGGAGTCGGTGCTGATGTCGACCGACGCGACGCCGGCGACGTCGATCTGGCCGCTGCTGTTGCCCGCGCTGATGGTCGCCGAGGCCGGGACCGTCAGGTCGTAGTCGATGTAGCAGTCCGAGCAGCCGTTGCTGAAGGTCAGGGTGCCGTCGGACAGGGACTGGCCCGGGGTCGGCTTGGTGCTGTCGTGGTAGTAGACGGTGCGGTGGATCGTCACGCCGGAGTCGCCGCCGGGGCGTACGCGGACCGAGCCGTGGCGCGCGTCCTGGATGGACACCGCGGTGACGTGGCCGCTCACCGAGGCGTCGGCGGTCATCTGCTGCATGGAGCCGCTCTCGTCGATGGCGTCCTTCGCGGAGGACTGGCATGCGCTCGCGGCGAGCACGGCCGCCGAGGCGATCGCGGCCGCGCCGAGCAGGCGGGCCGGGCCCGGGCTGGTCCGGGTGACGGCTTGAGGGGAACGACGGCGGAAGGGTGGCATGAGGGTGAGCCTCTCCTCTGGGTTGATCTCAGGACTGCGACACCGGCTCCGAAGCCGGACGCGGGGCAGCCGCCAGATCGCGGACCGCCGGGCTGAACGCGGTCCACACGGCCAGTCCGGCCATGCACGCCCCCAACGCCAGCACAGTGTGGACTGCGCCCCAAGAGTTCAAAAGTAAGCCTCCTGTCATAGACCCGATCGGAACAGTACCGTAAGCGACGAGTATGGCGACGGACAGTAACCGTCCTTGCAGTTCGTCCGGGGTCACCCGCTGCTGGTACGTCGCGGCCGCCACGTTCCAGCACGCGCCGGCGTATCCCATCGCGGCGAACAGCGCGCCCAGGACGACCGGCGCGCGCACCACGGCCACCAGCGGCATCAGCACCGCCCACGCCAGGTTGCACCCGATGACCAGCGCGGGCAGCGAGGCGACGCGGGCCCACCACGAGGCCTGCAGCGCGCCGAGCAGGCCCCCGACGCCGGAGATCCCGAAGACCACGCCGACCGCGACGCCGGCCTTGGCGCTGGAGCCGCCGTACTCCTGGCGCATGATCACCTGCAACGACAGCGTCAGCGCCGCAAAGAGCATGTTGCTCCCGGCGATCAGCACGGCGATCACCCGCACGATCGGCTGGTGCCAGGCCCAGACCAGGCCCGTCTTGAGATCGCCGAACACCGAGCGGCCCTCGGTCCGCACCGGTCCGCTCTGGAACCTGGTACGGATCAGCGCCAGCGACAGCAGCGACCCCGCCGAGCTGACCACGGTCGAAGCGAACGGCGCCCACCGGGTCACCGCGAACAGGAAGCTGCCCAGCGGGGCCCCGATCAGCCCGGCGCCGCGCTGGCGCGCCTCGTTGCGCGACAGCGCGACGGACAGGTCCTCGGGGCGCACCAGGTTGCGCACCGAGGCCCGCTCGGCGATCCGGTACAGCAGGGCCAACCCGTTGTCGCAGAAGGCGACCGCGGCCACCTGCGGCAGCCAGAACCGCCCGCACGCCACCGCGGCGATCAGCGTGGCGACGGCGGCGAGCCGGCCGAGGTCGCAGGCGATCATCAGACGTCTGCGATCCATCCGGTCGGCGAGCACACCTCCCATCAGCTGCAG
Organism: Catenulispora sp. GP43; assembly: GCF_041260665.1. Taxonomy (NCBI): domain Bacteria; kingdom Bacillati; phylum Actinomycetota; class Actinomycetes; order Catenulisporales; family Catenulisporaceae; genus Catenulispora; species Catenulispora sp. GP43. The sequence continues at coordinate 756,398 of NZ_JBGCCT010000002.1, forward strand.
CAGGTACGGCAGGTTCGTGAAGAACCCGACGATCCCGGCGTCCGAGGCCGACCCGGTGTAGGCCAGGACCAGCATCGGATAGGCCACCGCGCTGATCCGCGCGCCGACGAAGGCCAGGCCCGCGCCGGTCCACAGCAGCAGGAAGTCGCGGTTGTCGCGCAGGGCGGGCAGGGCTGACAGGGTGGGCGAGTCCGACCCGGCCGAATCAGCAATCTGATCCAGCCGGCCGGCCCGCCGACCCGGCCCGCCCGCGTGCCGTCCGCGCTGTCTCAATTCGCCATCACTTCGTTCACCAGCGCCGCCAGCAGGCTGGTGCCCGGCTTGGCGAACGGCGACTCGTGGCTGCCGGGCAGCCGGTCGACCCGCAGGCCCGCGCCGCACAGCTGCACCCACCTGTTCAGGTAGCGCCGGTAGGAGTGGCCGCAGGAGACCGAGTGCGTGCCCTGCGCGCACTCGTCGGTGACGATCAGCCGGACCTTCGCGACCGTCTTCTCGTACCGGTACTCGGCGCACGCGCGCGTCAGCTCGCGCCAGACCTCGAAGTGCCCGGCGACGTCCTCCAGCAGCCCGTCGCCGGCCGCGACGCCGGCCTTGGCCAGCAGCTCGGTGACGACCTGCTCGCGCTCCTCGCCCTCCAGGCCGCGCGCGGCCAGCAGCTCGGCGAGGATCTCGCTGGCGTGCCGGGGCGCGGTGTCGGTCGGCGGCAGATCGGCCAGCGGGTCCACCAGGATCAGCTCCGGTGCGCCGTGGCCGCGTTCGACCAGCAGCCGGGACATCTCCCAGGCGATCGTCGCGCCCGAGGACCAGCCCAGCAGGGTGTGCGGCCCTTCGGGCTGCGCGGCCAGCAGTTCCGGCAGGTAGCGCGCGGCCATCTGCGCGACCGGGCCCGGCTCGACGGCCTCGAACGCGGCCACCGGGCGCACGCCGTCCAGCCGGTCGGCCAGGGACACGAACCAGTGCGCGCTGCCGCCCTCGGTGTGCGGGACGAACAGCGCCCGGCGCGGTCCGGACTCGGCCAGCCACACCAGCGCCGAGCGCCGTCCGGCCGCCACCGCCGTCACCGCTGCCGCATCGATGTGCGCGGCCAGCGCGGCGACCGTGCGCTCGCGCACCAGGTCCCGCACCGAGATCTCCATACCCTGCTTGCGGGCCTGCGCGACGATGCGCAGCATCAGCAGCGAGTGGCCGCCGAGGGCGAAGAAGTCGTGCTCCACCCCGATCTCGTCGGCGTCGAGCGCGGCGCCGAACAGCTCCGCCAGCGCGCGTTCGGTCGGCGTGCGCGGCGCGACCATCGGCACGGCGTCCGCCCCGACGGCGCCCGGCGCCGGGAGCGCGCCGCGGTCGAGTTTGCCGTTGGCGTTCAACGGCAGACCCGGCAGCGCGACGAAGGCCGTCGGCACCATGTAGGCGGGCAGCTTGAGGGCGCAGTGCGCCGCCAGTTCCGCGTCGGTCGCCGCCGAGCCCGGTACCGGGACGTGGTAGGCGACCAGCATCTCGTCGCGGACGATCACCACCGCGTCCTTGACCGCCGGGTGCGCGGCCAGCACCTGCTGCACCTCGTCCGGCTCGATGCGGTAGCCGCGCAGCTTGATCTGGTGGTCGGCGCGACCCAGGAACTCCACGTCGCCGTCCGGCCGGAGCCGGGCCAGGTCCCCGGTGCGGTACAGCCGCGACCCGGCCGGCCCGAAGGGATCGGGCACGAACGCCGAGGCGGTGCGCGCCGGGAGGTTGGCGTACCCGCGGGCCAGACCCGCGCCGCCGATGTAGATCTCGCCGACGCTGCCCACCGGCAGCGGCCGCATCCGGGCGTCGAGCACGTACATCGTGGTGTTGGGGACCGGCTTGCCGATCGAGACCACCTCGCCGGTGACCGGCCCGTCGATGGGGTGGACGCTGTTGGCCACCGAGATCTCGGTCGGGCCGTACTCGTTCAGCATCCGCGGGCCGGGCCCCACCCCGACCAGCTCGAACCAGCGCTCTGCGATCCGCGCCGGGAAGGAGTCGGCGCCGACGGCGAGCATCCCGGCCAGGGTCGCGGCCGGCTCGGCGCCGAGCTGGTGGGTGAGCAGGTCCAGGTGGCCCGGCGTCATCTTGATGAAGCTGAACGGGGCGCGGCGGGCCAGCAGCTCGCCCAGATCGTCCAGGTCGAACCGGGGCGGCAGCAGGGTCACCGGCTCGCCGGCCATCAGCGGCGCGTAGATGTTCGGCACCACCATGTCGAAGGCGATCGAGGAGAACAGCGGCGCGCCGCCGGTCCCGTAGGCTCCGTAGCCCTCCACGGCCCACCACAGGTAGTTGGCCAGTCCGGCGTGCGTGATCTGGACGCCCTTGGGCCGTCCCGTGGACCCGGAGGTGTAGATGACGTAGGCCAGGCTCTCCGGATCGACGTCGCCGGCCGGCTCCAAAGGCGTGCCGTCGGCGCTGAAGTCGGTGACGACCGTGCCTTCGTACTCCCGCAGAATCTGTGCGAACCGCTCGTCGGATCCGGTGAGCACGACCCGCGCGCCGGAGTCGGCGAGCATGTAGCCGATCCGGTCCGCGGGCAGTTCCGGATCCAGCGGCACATAGGCGCCGGCCGCCTTCCACACCGCCAGGAACGCGACGATCAGCTCCGGGCCGCGGTCCAGCAGGATGCCGACAGTGGTCTCGGCGCCCACCCCTGCGTTCCGCAGCCGGGCCGCCAGCACCGAGGCCCGGGCGTCCAGCTCGGCGAAGGTCAGCCGGCCGGCGTCGGAGACCACGGCGAGCACCTCGGGAACCCGCGCCGCCTGCTGCTCGATGGTGGCCAGGGCCGACTCGCGCGGGCGCGGTTTCGGGAACGTGTTCCACGCCCCCAGCTGCTTGTCCAGCTCGCCCTCGGGCAGGAACGTCGCCGTCGCGTCACCGTCCGGATCGGCGGCGATCGCCACCAGGACCGCCCGGTAGAGCTGGGCGATCCGCCCGGCGTGCTCGCGGGAGAGCACACCGGTGTCGGTGGCCACGGTGATGAAGCCGCCGCCGGTGGTGACCGAGAACGGCGAGTCGTTGGACCCGGCCCCGATCACCGCCGCGTTCGCGTCCGGGGCGACAGAGGCGTATCCGGACTCGAACTCGTGGAAGTCGAGGTAGTTGAAGAGCACGTCGATCAGGTCGGTGTCGCCGACGGCGCGCTGCAACGCCGGCAGCGGCAGCCGGCGGTGCGGCCACAGCTCGGCCTCCCGGTCGAACACCTGGCGGGCCAGCTCGCCCCAGGTGGCGGCGGTGCGCTCGAACAGGAACGGGACGCTGTTGAGGTACATCCCGTAGACGCGTTCGGCGCCGGAGACCTCCGGCCGGGCGTCGATGACCAGCCCGGTGTGGAAGCTGTCCTCGTGGGTCAGCATGCTCATGACCTTCAGGTGCGCCGCGTGCAGCACGGCCTTCATCGAGGTCTGCGACGCGTTGACGGCGGCGCGCAGTCCGGCCCCCAGGTCCGAGAACGGCACCCGGACGTGGAACTTCTCCGGCCGGCTCGTGCGCACCGCCCACTGCGGCGGCAGCACGAACTTGGTGGCCCCGGCCACCCGGCCGCGCCAGAACTCGACGTCGGCGCCGGCCGTCACGGCTTCGGCCTCGGCCGCGACGAAGTCGGCGTAGCGCAGCGCCGGCGGGTTGTAGGGCTCGGGCTCGCCGCCGTCGCGGAGCCGCCGGTAGGCACCGATCAGCTCGGCCAGCAGGCTGTGGTGGCTCCAGCCCTCCAGGACCGCGTGGCAGTGCGTCACGCAGATCCACCAGGTGTCGTCCGCGACGAGGTAGGCGCCGATCCTCATCAGCGGCGCCTGCTCCACGTCGAACAGCGTCTTGGTCTGGCGCTCCACCGCGGCCCGGACGCACGCCTCCTGATCCACGGCCGGCCGGCCGCGCAGATCGGTGACGGTGACCGGGATGGTCACCCGGTCGTGCACCAGCTGCACCGGCACCGCGTAGCCGGACAGGTCGAAGGACGTCCGCAGCACCTCGTGGCGCTGCGTCACCAGATCGGCGGCGCCGCGCAGCGCGTTCTCGGAGAAGGCCCCGCCGTCGCTGACCGCGAACGCGGTCACCGTGTGGTACGGCCGGTCCCGTCCGGGATCGGCGGCCAGCATCTCGGTGAGCATGCCCAGCTGCACCTGGGAGATCGGGTAGGCGTCCAGCACTCCGTCGGGGAACACAGAGCCCTGAGGAGCCAGTGCGAACCGGGCTGTGCCCGGCGCGGCCGGCACCGCGATCGTGGCGCGCGCGGCCAGCGCTTCGGCCAGCCCGGCCACCGTGCGGTGTTCGAAGACGTCGCGCACCGACACGTCGTAGCCGCCGGCCCGCAGCGCCCCGACCAGGCTCACCGCCTTGATCGAGTCGCCTCCGACCTCGAAGAACGCGTCGTCGGCCGCCACCTGCGCCAGCCCCAGCACCTCGCGCCAGAACACGGCGATCGCCTCCTGGAGCGCGGTCAGCGCCGCGGCGCCGGGGGGGGGGGGGGGGGGGGGCCGCGCGCGGCCCCCCCCCGGGGGGGGGGGGGGGGGGGGGGCCGCGCCGCGCGGGCCCCCCCCGGGGGGGGGGGGGGGGGGGGTTGGGG